>NZ_JACKZS010000454.1 GCF_014222285.1 Nostoc sp. UCD121 | reverse complement strand
CCAACTGCGCCACAGTGGTTAAGACAAATACCAGGAGTAGAAACCCTGCGTCAAATATGGGTACAGCAATTTTATGCCCCAGAGCCAGATGTCCAAGTAAAATGGCGTACTGTGAAAGATATGCCACCATCTACAATTGCGATTCATTCGCCCCATGATGTCGAAGCTCACTACAGTAGCAAACGCAGCATCGATTGGGTTGGTTATAAAGTACACATGACCGAGATTTGCGACGAAGATAGCCCCCGTTTCATCACCAACGTCCACACAACCCTATCCACTATTACCGATGAGCAAGCAGTGGAACCAATCCACTCAAGACTTGAAGAAAAAGATTTTCTACCAGATGAGCATCTACTGGATGCTGGGTATCCCACTGCGGAAAATTTAGTAAATAGCAAGACTCAGTATAATATTGAAATTATTGGCCCAGTGCGGTCAGATCCCAGTTGGCAAACCAAGGCTCAACAAGGATTTGATAGCTCTAACTTTCAAATAGACTGGGATAACGAGAAAGTTACCTGTCCCCAAGGACACCAAAATACTAAATGGTTACTAGGGCTAGACGTTAGTGGGAAACCTGTTATTCGTGTGAGGTTTAATGGCGTAATATGCAGAAATTGTCCGGTTCGTTCATCTTGCACTAAGTCAAAAACCGAACCACGGGAGTTGACTCTTCTTCCACAGGTGCAACATATAGCACTCCAAACTCGACGACAAACTCAAAAAACACCTGAATGGAAAGCTACTTACAACCAACGCGCAGGCATTGAATCAACACATTCACTTATGTTTACGGCGCTCGGCACTACGTCAATCTCGCTACATCGGTTTAAAGAAAACTCACTTGATGCAGGTTTTCATTGCTTGTGCGCTTAATTTAGTACGGTTGGATGCTTGGCTAAATGGTATACCTCTTGCTAAAACTCGCTCATCTCGTTTCAAACAATTGCAACCTCAAGGTGATTAAAGAATAAGTCAAAGTAACTCTACCATGTAATACACGGTTGACAACTACTAAAAAGATTTTTAAAATTACCGTGTAATACATGGTAAGCATATCCTATGAAAAAGATGAAAAGGGATATTCAAGGGAAGTTTGCGATTAAAAGCTCGGATTACCGCGAGGTGCGTTCTTTACGACTAACAGATGATACCTGGAAGGCGTTAGGTATCGCCTCTGAATGCTTGGGATTAACTAGGGCTGACTATCTAGAGGAAATAGTTAGAAGTAACGTCAACCCATGTATTACACGGAGAAATTCAAAGATTTCTACTTCTGATTCACAGGATTTTTTTGAACCATTGCCGAGTATTACACGGTACGACCAGGAAATGGAGAGGCCCATTGCCCAAGTACAGAATCTTCAAAAAGAAAATTTAGAGCTTAAGGAACGGTCAGCCATTAACTTTGTGCATGACGTTGTAGATTTTGAGGCGATACGCGATCGCATTTTATTTGAATTGAAGTTGGGACGGCAAGC
>NZ_JACKZS010000453.1 GCF_014222285.1 Nostoc sp. UCD121 | reverse complement strand
CGTCGGCAACCTCTCTCTCCCTCCTTAAAATGATTATCATTTTTATTGACTGTATATTTTATTCTCTGGAAGTCCCTAACAGCGTGACACTATGGCAGAAAAATGGCCAAAAACTTACTACCTTTACAGGACACAGTGGTGGAGTCAATCAAGTTACTTTCAGCCCTGATGGTCGTACCCTTGCATCTGCTAGTCAAGATAAGACGGTAAAACTATGGCAAATTGACCGCCCTTGGCAGACCATTCTCTCTGGACATCAGGCTGGTGTCAATCGCGTCAACTTCTCACCCGATGGTAAAGAGATCGCTACCGCTAGTGATGACGGAACGGTGAAACTTTGGAATCAGCAGGGTAAACAGATTAAATCGCTGAAGAAGATCAATAATTCCAAAATCTGGGACGTGAATTTTAGCCCAGATGGTCAGATAATTGCTGCTGTCAGTTCTAACGAAGGGGTGGTGAGACTGTGGAATCGGCAAGGTAAGCTACTGAATATTTTATTAAAGCATAGCGATCGCATCCAAAGTGTGAGTTTCAGTCCAGACAGCAAGACAATTGCCACCTCTAGTGATGACGGAATGATTAAACTTTGGAATCAGCAGGGTCAGTTGCTTAGAACTTTAAACCATAGCGCAGCTGTCTATAGCGTCAGTTTTAGTCGAGACGGCAAGATAATCGCTACTAGTAGTGAAGACAAAACAGTAAAACTCTGGAATCGGCAAGGTCAGTTACTTAGAACTTTAAACCATAACGCTGCTGTTTACAGCGTCAGTTTTAGCCCTGATAGTCAGACCCTTGCCAGTGCTGGTGCAGATGATAGAGTAAAACTTTGGCAGCTTGACGGTCGTGCGATCAGCAGTCTCGATGGACATCTGGCTGCAATTTGGCAAGTAACTTTCAGTCCTGATGGTCAAATGATTGCCACAGCTAGTGATGATAAAACAGTGAAACTTTGGCACAAAGACGGGACTTTGATTATTACTCTGACTGGTAACAGTGGTGAGATCAATGGGATCAGTTTTAGCCCTGATGGTAAGACTCTCGTTTCTGGCAGTAAAGATGGTACAGCAATTTTGTGGAATGTGGAAAATCTCACTCTAGATAGTTTGATGGGGCGTGGGTGCGATTGGCTGCATGATTATCTAGCCAATAATTCTCAAGGGCAAAGCGATCTTTGTGATGGAGTTAAAACTCAGGCTAAATATTGAGTTAGCCAATTTTCACTATTATTTCAGGTGGTCAAATACTTCAAGAAAAGTAATAAACCTTAAATACTTTTTTGCATAAAAAGAATCAAAACTATAGATAACAATAACAGCATCAACCAGAGAGGAAATCACAGTGGCTAAAAAATCAACAGGCTGGGTACCAGACTACCCCGATTTTCGAGACTACCGCATGGACGAAATCAACCAGAAGTTAACCATCGCAGTCCAAGATATACAGATAAGTAATGATAATGATAATGATTTACAAAGTAGTATAGAAGAATTGTT
>NZ_JACKZS010000452.1 GCF_014222285.1 Nostoc sp. UCD121 | reverse complement strand
CTGTATTGACCAACTGCTTCAAAAGAACTAACAACGGTTAAATCGCGTCCGTTATAGTGACCGGGTTTAATTGTACCACCGTAAACGAATATTGCTGGGATATTCATCCGGGCGATCGCTAACATTGCGCCTGGCATATTTTTATCACAGCCGCCAATGGCTAGCACACCATCCATACTTTGTCCGGTACAGGCAGTTTCAATGGAATCAGCGATGACTTCCCGCGATACGAGGGAATATTTCATCCCTTCAGTTCCCATCGAAATCCCATCGCTGATGGTAATCGTGCCAAACATTTGTGGCATTGCTCCGGCGGTTTTAACGGCAACTTCTGCTATGAGCGCCAGTTGATTGATTCCCATATTGCAGGGAGTGATGGTGCTGTAACCGTTGGCTATACCGACAATGGCTTTGTTGAAATCTTCATCTTTAAAACCAACTGCACGCAGCATGGCTCGATTTGGCGATCGCTGCACTCCTTGCGTTACAACTTGGCTTCTCAAATTCTCCGACATAGTTACATCATCCTCTGACTTGCATGTATGAGTATCATAGATAGCAATTTTTGAGATGTCCAATATATATTTATGAATATTTGAGACTTATAAAATATCAAAACTATGGAACTGCGACACCTGCGCTACTTCATTGCTGTAGCTGAAGAACTGCACTTTAGTAGAGCCGCAGAGCGACTTCACATTGCTCAACCGCCCTTAAGCCAGCAAATTCAACAGCTAGAAGCAGAACTAGGAGTAGAACTTTTTCAACGCAAAACTAAACGACAGGTGCAGCTAACGGAAGCCGGACAAGTATTTTTGCAAGAAGCTTATCAATTGTTCGCTCAACTGTCCAAGGCAATTGATCTGACTCAACGGACAGGTAGGGGTGAGAAAGGACAACTACGAATAGGTTTCACCAGCTTGGTAACTTACGATTTGCTGCCTGTAATTTTGCGGCGGTTTCGAGAACAGTTTCTAAAGGTGGAGTTAGTATTGCAGGAATTAACGACAACTCAGCAAGAACAAGCGCTATTCAATCACCGCATCCATGTAGGTTTTGCCCATCCACCTTTAGAAGACAACACTCTCAATCAAGAATGTATTCAGCAAGAAGGACTAATTTTAGCTTTGCTAGAAACTCATTTCTTAGCCAGACAAGAAAATATTTCAGTGCGATCGCTAAAAGACGAAAATTTTATTATGTTTCCCCGCCATTTGGGCCCCGGACTTTACGATCAAATCCTGAGTCTTTGCCAGCAAGGAAATTTTAGCCCAAAAGTAACTCAAGAAGCAATCCAAATGCAAACAATTATCGGACTAGTGTCAGCGGGAATGGGGATTGCGATCGTACCGTCTTCTTTGCAAAATCTTCAAAGGGCTGGTGTAGTTTATCGCACTTTAGAAGAAAAAACACCATTAGTAGAAACGGCCGTAGTGTGGCGGCAAGAGGATATGACACCTGTTTTACGGGAGTTTCTACAAATTGTCAGAAGTGTCTGTGGTGAATTAATCAGTTAAAAAGGCGATCGCCTCCATTAG
>NZ_JACKZS010000451.1 GCF_014222285.1 Nostoc sp. UCD121 | reverse complement strand
ATATTTAATACAATAGTTATATCCCTCTTCTGTCACTCTCTGAAAACATTTGCCATTTCTGGATTCTAGAGCTTTTGTATAGCAAGTGATCGCGCCATTATTTTCTAATAACAAATACAAGACCCATTTTTTCTAATACATAGTATAGCTTGTATTGATTGGCTCATAAGGCTTTTAGCGATCACTCCCCCGGAGAGTGACAGAAGAGGGATAATAATATTTCTTAGAAGATACAACCTGCTACCAAAAACGAAGTTTCTGTACATTGTTGCCCCGAGAAAAAAGGTAAAATTTCCTTTCAGGAATAGTTTTGAAATAGGAAGTATCTACTTTTATGGAAAAAAACATATCTGCGAATCTAAATTTCGCAGATTCATTATCAGATTTCCAAGAGGATGTTACAAAACTTTTATATTGTAAAAATATCGGAGACGCAGGCTTCCAAAAGAAATAAAATAATTTCCTCTGACTCTAACTGTTAGCTAAACACAGGTATAGGAATCCGGTTTGATTACTGTTCGCGCAGCGTGGCGTAGCCATATTTACTTGCGTGGGGAGGCAACAAGGAATATAAAATAGGGAATAGGAAAGAAAGGATAGATCCGTACTGAGTCTTGTTCAAAAATCAAATAGTATTTTTATAGAAGAATAGAAACGACCTCCCCCTGTTTAACGTATTGTAGATATCGTTAGTCTGCCATCTTTGACTCTGGATAATCAATAAAATGTTAAGACTTTATCATTTATTACTAGGTTCTACTTTGCTGGTGTCAATACCACTGGGAGCAAAATTTGTTCTTCCCCAATTTTCTCCACCCAAAGAGGTAAAGTCCCCTACCGTTGGAAAACTTCCCACCTCTAACGAGGGTAATATCTGGCAGAAAATCCTGGGAAATACTGCTGCTCCAACGAACTGGCAAGTTGCCGCTTGTGAGGGAAATGCACCCCTGTTGTGTGTCTCTTCCAAGGGTAAACGTTTGGGTACAGTTGAGATTAACATTTACCCACTAACAAACAATGAGGATTTCCGAAAAAAACTCTTAGCAGCTGGTATTCCAAGTGGTTCCCAAGTGGACTACCAAAGTTCCCAATACCAAACCCAGGTATTACCAGTACTTAAAGCTTGGGTTGCAGATCACTACGCTGCATTTGCGAAAGATCGTCAGAGTGAATATGGAAAAGAGATTACTTTCTCAGCCTACCCACCGCAACCAGTACCTATTGGTAAACTTCAGGGAATCCGCTATGGCTTCGCCGGACTCAAGGAACAAGGTGGAGTAAAAGAGCAACATATCGGTCATGTTGCCTTTGATGGCAGTAAACTTTACGTAATTACCACTGCATTTGATCCAGGTACGCAGACAGGTAAGTTTGAGCAACTGGAAAATTTGGCTATTTTTCAACCTTACTTGTATGCGATCGCATCCGATCTACGTTTACCCTAATGATCATGGGGTATGGGGCATTGAAAAGAGGCACAGCGCAGGGGGCATTAGGCAAAACAGTTCCGAGTGCTGTTAGCGGTAGCGGGGCGTTGAGCCTGTGCTGAGTTAGGAGT
>NZ_JACKZS010000450.1 GCF_014222285.1 Nostoc sp. UCD121 | reverse complement strand
GATAAGACATTTAACACTTAAAGAAGATTAAAAATAATAGAAATAAGAGCTAAAATCTATCAAAATGTTGATGTTTTTAAATATAAAATTGTTTAAATAATTACAAGTATCCCTATAAATAGGGATTAACTTGACTATGAGATATCAAGTTGGTGGTAGCCTGAAGTATGATGATTCTACATATATTGTCCGTCAAGCAGACGAACAAATTTACACTGGATTAAAAACAGGAAATTTTTGTTATGTCTTCAACTGCCACCAAACAGGCAAATCATCTCTACTACACCGGACTATTCATCGGTTAAAAAAAGAAAATCATATCTGTATTTATCTGAGTTTAGCTCTATTAAGTACTAATCAAATTACACCTATACAATGGTATAAAGGCATTATTTTTAGCCTTTTTCACAATTTAAATCTGACAAAACAGGTCAACTTTGAAAGTTGTTGGGAGCAACAATCAGAGGTTTATCCTGTACAAAGACTGTATCAATTTGTTGAACAGGTGTTGCTCAAAGAAGTTCAAAATAATCGCATTTTCATCTTTATCGATAATATTAATAGCCTGCTAAGTTTGAATTTTCCCGTCAACGATTTTTTTATCTGGATTCGTTACTGTTATGAGCAGCAAGCACACAATCCAAGCTTTCAACGCTTGAGTTTTGCTTTGTTTGGTGTAGCCAGTCCATCTAATCTAATTGTTGATCCACATCGAACTCCCTTTAACATTGGTCAAGCGATTAAGTTATGTGACTTTCAATCACATGAAATTATGCCCCTACTTGAAGGTTTAGAAGAAGTAGTCAGTCAGCCACAGGCAATATTGCTGCATATTATTCATTGGACAAGAGGGCAGCCGTTTCTTACCCAAAAGCTTTGTCAGCTAGTTGTGCAAGTTGCCTTAGAAAGTTATAAAGAACCGATTACCATACCGAACGGTGCTGAAGGATATTGGGTAGAACAATTGGTGCGATCGCGCATTATTCAACATTGGGAATTCCAAGATGAACCTGAACATCTCCGTACCATAAGAGATCGCTTACTTTTTGACAAACACAAAGCAGGAAAGTTATTAAATATTTATCAACGGGTATTACGAGTAGAGGAACTAAGGAATCGGAACCCGATAGACAACTTGATACCAGCCGATGATAGTGAAGAACAGACGCAACTGTTGCTATCTGGTTTGGTGGAAAATTATAACGGCTATCTGAGAGTTAAAAATCCGATTTACCGGAGTGTTTTCACTCCTCAATGGGTGTTAAGACAGTTAGAAAATCTTCCCTTTTCTTGGTAGAAGCTAGTAATGAGAATACATTTGTTAGATAAGTCCTACATTGCTTGTCTGATAAATAAGTATAATATGCCACCAAATCATACATTATATATCTATGAACTTTTCTTGTATATAATTTCTGCCAAGTTTTCAAGCAAGTCGTGATTACAGGTAGTTCCACAACTATTAATAC
>NZ_JACKZS010000449.1 GCF_014222285.1 Nostoc sp. UCD121 | reverse complement strand
ACTTAATAGTAGTACGATCAAATATAACATTAATCAATTATTAAGCTTTTCTTTACGAGTTTTTTACAATTTATAGTATTAAATAAAAGACTGATTTTAAAAAGTCAAGTTACCAATTTTTATGAGTGAAATTACTTAGGTAATACCGAAATCAATAATATGCTACTTGCCATTCAGAGAACAGGTTTTATCTGGATTTGAGGGTAAAGTAATACAAATGTACGAAATAGCTGTTATAAATACGTTGGTAAGGATATAAATATATAGACTCTTACAAACAATTCATTGTTTTTAAATTTTATTAAAAATATATAACTTAGATAATCAAATTATCTTATCCCTGGAAGAAAGTATTCATAAAAAAGGGAGCTAAACAGCTCCTTTTTTTATTTGTAGTATTAAACTTGCAATCTTCTTAAATAGATGCTTTTTTCAATTTGCGTTGTGTAGCAAAGACACCAGCCACACCCAATAGACCAAGCATGACTGATGGTTCTGGGACTGCTGCGGGAGGTACACCCTTGATGGTGACTTCATAATTACCACTGTGAGACTTGCCATCAGCACCCAACCCCAAATTGTTGCTTAGTCCGCTTGCTGTAGCAGAAAAGCTGTAAAGTAAATTAGTCTTGCCATTGTATGTAACTTTAACAACTTCACTAGCTTGGAATCCATCTTTGAGTAAATTACTAAAACTTGCTGACAGAGGTGTATAGTAATCTTTTAAATTGTAATGACCCGCTAACCCAATTTTAATATCGCCAGTGGTGTCATTTTGATTAACGTAAGAGATATTAGGATCGCTGGAGCGTTGGAAACCATTGATGCCTAAAAATGCAGTAAAAGCTTGACTACGAGGGATAAAACTTGCTTCTAGACCAGCTGCATCATAAAATTGGTTAAACCAAGTATTTGCAAAGTTATTTACCCCATAGCTTGTACTCAATCCTGACCCTGTACTAAACCAATCTGTTGCTGTCAGGCTACTTAAGATAATACTTTGGCCACCAATTTGCCCCGTCAAGGTAGTGTTTTTGTTGAAATCAAAACCTGCTGCCTCACTACTAGCTCGTAACTCTACGTTTCCAGTGGGGCTGGCAGCGTCACCACTTAGAACTTTTTGTACATCATTTGCGCTAGGATTTTCTACTCTGAAGGTATTTTTAGCATCGGAATCGTAGACTAAATAATCACTGGCTGCTGTTCCACCAATAGTAGCGCCGGTGAGGGTTCCAGCTTGTGCTGGTACAGTAGCGATCGCGCTCACACCAATAGCCATTGAAGCGCCAATTACAAGTTTCTGAAAAGTCATTTTCATTGTTTTCAAGTCTCTGTCAGTTTGGAAATTAAGTTTTAAACTATTGCCATTTATAGGCTTGGGCTGTCTTGACTACAGGCTTTTGGCAATACGGCAGCTTAAAAACGCCACCTGCATTGTTAGCCATCTTTGGTAGCTGAACGTACAAACCCACTTTAAGAGACGGGGAGACCTGATTGGGTAAAGTTCCTTCCGATTATCAATAAAAATATGAATAATATTTCTAGGTTCTTATACGTTTAATTACTTAGTTTTCTCAATATTATTA
>NZ_JACKZS010000448.1 GCF_014222285.1 Nostoc sp. UCD121 | reverse complement strand
CTTTGGATTTCTATATGAATCAACAGCCAAGATTCTTCGCCCCCAATGCGATAGATTTTCACCAATTTATCAATTAGCCGTTTTCCTAATTCAGCATCACGAACTACTTGTTGTAACTCTTGATCTAGAAACTCGAAACCTCTACTCCAATCAATTTGAGCATGGGCTTGAGGAAAAAAGAATTGCATGAAGTCTTCAAAATACAACTGCAACATCTGCTTCCACGGGGAATCATATTCCGTTTGAGGTGTTTTATTAGTCATACTCAACTGTTCAATTTCAAGTTAATGAGAGAAAAGTAATCATGCCAACAAATATAGAATGGGCAGACTTAACAGATAATATCATCCGTGCCAAGCGAGGCGGTTGGTGGTGTCAAAAAATATCTGATGGGTGTAAAAATTGCTATAGCGAAAAGCTAAATCAAAATTCTTTTTTTGGTGGGAATAAGCAACCCTACTCTGGGCAACTACCAGAGCTAGTGTTAGATACAGAAGCTATTCGGAAATGGGGGTTCCAAAGGAAACCTAAGAAGCATTTCGTTTCTTCAATGACTGATGTTTTTGGTGAATGGATTCCACGTTCTTGGCAACATGAAATGTTAGATGGAATGTTCGTAGCGCCAAAGCAGATATTCCAAATCCTCACTAAGCGCCCAGAAGTTATGTTGTCATCTATAAATGAATGGCTCTCTAATCATGGGCTAGAGGAATTACCTTCTAATATTTGGGTTGGAACTTCTATAGAAAACCGTCGCACTCTTGAAGAACGTAGTCAATTCCTTGCCCAAATTCCAGCTAGTGTTAGGTTTTGGTCAGTTGAGCCATTACTAAAACATTTGGGCGAGATTAGCCAATATTTGAATGATGTCCAGTGGCTTATTATCGGTGGTGAATCAGGGCCAGACTCTAGACCATGCCATATCGAATGGGTCGAGTCTCTCGTCAAACAGTGCAACGAGTCAAAAACGCCTGTGTTTGTCAAGCAATTGGGGTCAAATGTTTATTTGAATCAGCAACCTTTTAAAACGAAACACGCCAAAGGCGGCGAACTTGCGGAATTTCCTCAACAGATACAAATTCGGGAATTTCCCAACTTCACTTGTGATTAGAAACAAATCCCTCGATTGTTAAGAGACTTTCGAGGGAAGGCAATTTTTATTAGGTATATCATTATGACTTTAGCAGAAAATCAGCTTAATAATCGGACAGCTTTTGAAGTCTTCATTCCCGGTTTTTTTGATGATTATCCACTTGAATCATCAGAATTCCGGCTGTACGCGCATATCCAAAGAAGAGCGGGTGTAAGCGGTTGCTTTGAGTCTATTCCGAAGATGGCTAAACATTGTTACATCGCTCTCAAAACTGCCAAAAATGCCATCAAGCTTTTACTAGCCGCCGGAATGATTGAAATACAAGAACGTATTGGAACGACCAACATTTATACTCCCACTCCACCTTCTTTGTGGGTTTCTCCTGATCAAATTCAATTACTTCGTTCACAAATCAAGACAGCAAAAGAAACCCCAGTCAAAATTAACCCCAGTCAAAATTGCACGGGGGGTGGGGGCAAAATTGCACCCAGTGGGGG
>NZ_JACKZS010000447.1 GCF_014222285.1 Nostoc sp. UCD121 | reverse complement strand
CCCTTATTTGCAGAGAATGTGGTTTCAAAATCGCCTTGTTTGCGGTTTGAAGCGTTTATGTTTGCAGTTCGCTACAGATAGGGGCGGCGATATCTGCACTCCCGCCTACAATCAAGACTTCTCCCAACTCTGGTAGGTGTTGCGCCCACTTCGAGCGAATTTCTCTCCGGGCTGACTCTACCCACTGGTCACAGGCTTTTTCAAAGATGGAGGAGAAATCAAGTTTGTCTGTCCCGTAGAGGCAATCACCTCGTGCGATCGCGTCCATGATGCCCTGTAAACTGGGGCTGTAATCGAGAGAGTAGACTTCTTTCATCTCTACCGCTACTTGCTGGGCGAGTGCCTTAGTTCCGGGTAGAATCACCTCCGCATCATGGATCATGGTTCCGTTGGGCGTGTAAATTCTGGCTATAGCCGTGCCTCCCCCTAAATCCCAAATTGCGTTCTTCGCCTCTGGGAAGCTGAAAAAACCTTGATTTAAGGCGTAGTGGAATGCTGGCTCAGTCTCATCAACTGGGACAACTTCACCCACGGTATAGGTGATGTATTCGCCATTGCGTTTAAATTCCTTGGTCAGTGGGTGGTTAGCAATTCGCTTCACTGCGGCTACATCGTCATCGTTGAGAGTATTCGGCAGTGCCACAATCATCTGCTGGATGTGTACTGATGTTTGTCCGAGATTGGGCTGGATTGCCGCTAGTGCCAGAATGGATGCCAATTGGCATTTATCTGTTTGAAAGGTAGGCTCACCACCTAGTTCTTGAGCTAATCGCCCAATTACAAAGCGTTTACCGTCAATTTCAATCAATACTGATTGGTCATCGGGCTTGAGCCGCTTCCACTGGTATTCACTGACTTCTTTCACGACACTAAGCAGACATTGCACAACGTTGTTGGGGTCAATCCACTTCACAAAACGGTTGCCTCCATCAAAAACTACTTGCGGTCTTATCTGTCCGTGCTGTGGACTTACAAACCCGTTACTTGGCGGATATGATAAGCCGTAAACTGGCTGGATATATGCGTTTGTCATGGTTCAGATTTTAGAGTTAATCCTTTGATTGATAAGCGTTTGCGGTCAATTCTAGGCGGCTACTCAGTCCACTACCTATTTATCCTTGGTGTGGCATTTCACGCGCTTTATCGTCCGTTTTGCGCTCATGTCTACAATTTAGCACATTAATTCACTTTGTACATTAGTGAAATAGTGAATTTACAGCATAGTTACTTATCGATATGCAAAAATGAATAATGAAAATTAATACAATATTTCACTAAATTAGATTTAATATGACTGAGAAGCAAGTATTTGTGAGGGGGAAGATAAGTGAATCTCAAAAAGCAAGATTTAAAGCTGCTTGCGCCCTAATAAATAGACCTATGGATGAAGTGATGGCAGAGCTTATTGAAGAATGGCTTAAAACTCAAGACATTAAATAGAAATGAACTAAATCAGTACATACGTATTGATTTTTAGTACTATTAGTACTGCAAGTCCATTAAAATTGATACTGTTTTAATCTTTATAATGCTTGCAAAATAAGCATAATTCTTAAAAAGACATTGCTAACAATATTAGTAACGTCAGGTATCCGTATGGCTTTTAATG
>NZ_JACKZS010000446.1 GCF_014222285.1 Nostoc sp. UCD121 | reverse complement strand
GTACAGGGGGCAGGGGGCAGGGAGCAGGAAATAGTAAGAACTTCCGACCCCCTAGCATCTACACCTTGGACAGTCTCAATTGTTGACTTGCAGCATTTATCCACAAGCGAAAAAGAAATTGCTTTGCAGCAATTAGCGCAACAACAAGTGCAACGACCCTTTGACATAGCAACTGAAGCATTAGTCAGGACAACATTAGTAGTGCTGTCGGAGACAGAACAAGCCTTATTAGTGTTCATACATCACATTGTCTTTGATGGCTGGTCAGTGGGTGTGTTTGTTCAAGAATTAATAGCACTGTACAATGCTTATTCTCAGGGTCAGCCGTCACCTTTAACGCCACTACTGATTCAGTACGCAGATTTCGCTATTTGGCAAAGACAGTGGTTGCAAGGAGATGTACTGCAAAGTCAACTGAGTTACTGGCAACAGCAACTAAAAGATGCACCAGCTTTGTTGTCCCTACCTACAGACCGACCCAGACCTGCTGTGCAGACTTTCGTTGGGACATATCATAAGTTTGCACTTTCAGTTGAGTTAACTGATAGATTGGTAAAATTGAGCCAGGAGCAAGGTTGTACTCTCTTTATGACGCTGTTGGCAGCTTATGATACCTTGCTTTATCGCTACACAGGACAATCAGACATTTTGGTAGGGACACCGATCGCAAACCGCGATCGCAGTGAAATAGAAGGGTTAATTGGCTTTTTTGTCAACACTTTAGTCATGCGTACTAACTTGGCAGGCAATCCCAGTTTTAGCGAATTACTTGGTCGTGTTCGAGAAGTAGCGTTGTCCGCGTATGCTCATCAGAATTTGCCTTTTGAAATGTTGGTGGAAGCATTGCAGCCAGAAAGGGATCTGGGACATACGCCACTGTTTCAGGTGGTGTTTAACCTTCAGAATGCACCTGTACAGAAACTAGAGCTTGCTGGGTTAACTGTTAGTTCATTGCCAGTAGAAAGTACAGCTACAAAAGTTGATTTGGCTTTATCGATGGAAAACACTACCCAAGGATTGATGGGTGTGTGGGAGTACAATACTGACTTGTTTGATGCCAGCACAATTGAACGAATGAATGGTCATTTTGTAACGTTGCTGTCAGGAATTGTTGCCAATCCTCAAGAGCGAATTTCCCAATTACCCCTGCTGACAGCAGTTGAGCAGCAGCAGTTATTGGTTGATTGGAATAATACATGGATGGAGTACCCTGAAGATAAATGTATTCATCAGTTGTTTGAGCAGCAGGTTAAGCGTACCCCCAATGCCATAGCAGTTGTGTTTGAAGATCAAAAACTGACTTACCAGCAGTTGAATAGTCGTGCTAACCAGTTGGCCCATTACCTGCACTCATTGGGTGTCAAACCAGATGTGCTAGTGGGTATTTGTGTAGAACGCTCACTAGAAATGGTGGTGGGACTACTAGGTATTCTCAAAGCAGGCGGAGCATACCTACCACTTGACCCTGAGTATCCCCAAGACCGCTTGAGCTTTATGCTAGAAGATGCTCAAGTTTCGTTAGTGTTAACTCAGCAACGACTTCTTGACAAACTTCCCCAGCTTCAAGCAAAACAAGTCTATTTAGATGAAGTCTGGTCACAAATTGCCCAAAACAATCAAGATAACCCAACTAGTGAAGCCAAAGCTTTTAATCTAGCTAATGTAATTTA
>NZ_JACKZS010000445.1 GCF_014222285.1 Nostoc sp. UCD121 | reverse complement strand
CTAGTGTGGCAAAACTTACTAGAGAAGAGCGGAAATCCTGTAATCTTGACCTTGTAGCGAAATAATGGTGCAAAAACTTGGTAAGAAAAAGTCTAAAACCAGAGGCAACATCGTTTGAAGTACTCGATTGTGTTCAAAAAAGATGCCCTTCGTGCAGGGAAGCAATGTGGAATGAATACAATAATCCTCGACATATAAGAACATTAAATGGGGTAGTAGAACTACAGCTAAAAATTCGGCAATGTCACAATAAGTCATGTCTGCGGTACAAAAAAGCATATCGACCAGAGCAAGAAGGGTCACTCGCTCTACCACAAAACGAATTTGGTTTGGATGTGATTGCTTATATAGGAGCATTACGCTACCAGGAACATAGAAGTGTTACCCAAATACACGCTCACCTTGAATTAAAGGGTATATGTATCAGTCAACGAACGGTCACGCACCTAATTGACAGATATGACGAGTTACTTTCTTTGTGGCTAAAAGACCATAAAAGATTAAAAGCAATAGTGGCTAATCAAGGACGGGTAATATTAGCTATTGATGGGATGCAGCCAGAAATTGGACATGAGGTATTATGGGTAATTCGAGATTGCTTATCAGGAGAAATCTTATTAGCTAAAACCTTATTATCATCAAGAAATGAAGATTTAGTGGCGTTATTATTAGAAGTAACTAATACTTTGGATGTACCAATTGATGGAGTTGTTAGTGATGGGCAACAATCAATTCGCAAAGCTGTTAGGTTAGCATTACCTAGAATTGCTCATGGTTTATGTCATTATCATTACCTAAAGGAGGCAATTAAACCCATATATGAGGCGGATCGACATGCAAAAAAGGAATTAAAGAAAAAAGTTAGAGGATTACGAGACATTGAACGTAGTGTTAACAATGAAGATAAGGATTTGGCAAACATTATTGAAGATTATTGCTCGGCAGTACGTAGTTCTATAACCAATGATGGTCATCCACCGTTAGAGGCATCTGGATTAAAGTTACAAGAAAATTTGACGTTGATAGAGCAAAGCTTAGAGCGGATGGAAAAAAAAGTGCTTTACCACCACCTTTAGTCAACCTGAAACACCTTATAGCTAAGGGATTATCTGCGACTGCATCTTTATTTTCACCTGTTATAGTTGCATATCAGTGGGTTAATAAAGCTAGTAATATTCTCAACAATAAAATAGCTCTTGATGCTGCTGGAGTCAAACAAAGTTATCAGCAACTGTTAACAGAAATGTCCCAACAAAAGCAGAAAGCTGGTACACTTAGTACGGCAATCGATAACTTTATAAAAACCACTCATAACTACTGGTCTGGACTTTTTCATTGTTATGAAATTGAAGACTTTCCCAGAACTAATAATGACTTAGAACATGCTTTTGGTATGCTACGTCATCATCAACGTCGTTGTACTGGTCGTAAAGTTGCCCCCTCATCCCTCGTTATTCGTGGTTCTGTCAAACTTGCCTGTGCAATCGCTACTAAACTTCATTCTTTTACCGCATCTGATTTAGCACAAGTTGATATTCATACTTGGCTCGAATTACGCTCTCAACTGAAAAAACACCATAAAGCCAGAATTGAACAATATCGATTTCGCAGAGATCCCAAGGGTTACTTGGCTAATTTAGAGAGTCGTCTTCTCTAGTAAGTTTTACCACACTAG
>NZ_JACKZS010000046.1 GCF_014222285.1 Nostoc sp. UCD121 | reverse complement strand
CATATCCTGCCTTTTAATTATATCTATCTAAAAAACAAAACCCGCTTGTGCGGGTTGTAAAATTTGATATGTTTGGCGAAATGCGATCGCGTAGAGGATTGTAGACATAGCCTAATTACTATAATTTCTTAACCAAGAATAAAGTTTAGCTTCTAACTGTTTCCAAATCTTCTTCGGATCGTTGTTAGACACCATTTATAAAGTAAACCGGTTCTTTAGTTCCTTTTATGGAGTCGAATAATAAATAAAATTTAATCAGAGCCTATATTTCTTACTATGACTGGATTTGAAGCTTTTGAGCCTTTGTATAAAACGGCTATTTTAATGCCTTACCATAAAACCAACACAAGAGCCAGTAAACCTAAAATTGTAGGATGCGTTAAAGCACGCGTAACGTACCCTACAATTTTAGGTACGTTACGCCTAAATTAGACTTTCATCAAACCCTCAAATTCCTAAACAGCGTTAACACTCCTTACTTAATATTTAATTTATAAATAGGCTCTTATCTCCCTTTAGAAATTTTCAAGCAGCAAAGCCTGCAACAGTTAAATACTGTATTTCTCCTGCCTAGTGCATTATCAAACTAAGGTGACTGATTTAACACCCACTTCAACCACTGCCTAAAGGAATTTATACTATTCAAACGATGGACTCCAGTAGCACGGGTGGCTGCGAGTCCATCAACGGCGACTAATGCAGCATATTGTAAGCCCAAAAAACTATCAACTGCGGCATAAGGGCCACCTAAAGTAATAGCCCCAGCAGCATACATTTGACCTTTGCCACTACGCATTTCTACTAGTTCAAAATTGTTTGCTACAGTCAATCGTCCCAGATGATTCACTGGGAGATTGTAATGTTTCACTAAGTCTGCTATTAGAGGATTGGCATCAACTTTAGCATCCAGTCCAGTAGCATCAACAATAAAGTCAGCTAGCAACTTCATCTCCCCAAAGCTTTGTTCTCGGATATGGGTAATAGTCCGGTTTTGGGCATCTCGTTCTACATCCAAAACCTCACCGAAGGTAATTTGATACCAGCCTTCGCTGATGCCTTGGGCAGTAATTTGCTGCCAGTCTTGGCGGTCAGCGGTGGTTGTTCCACCCCAGTCTGCTAGTAAACGCTTGCGTTCGTCGGGGGTGGCTTTTTCTAACATTGCTCGGAGTTCGCCGCCCCAACAAGCTTTAGGCCAGTTAAAGGGTTGAAATTCGTAATGATTTTTGACTAGGCGCTGGGTATTTTGAAATTTGTTACCTTGAGGTTTAGGCGATCGCATTAAATGCAAAACTGCAATATTCGGATTTCGCTTTCTGGCTTCATAAATGCGCTGAATAATCCGCGAAGCCACAATTCCCCGCCCCCGAATCAATACCGTACCACCTTGTCGTTCTAGTTGCTCATAAACATGATCGTGGGCTTCATAAGCATTGACGACAGATTTAAAATCTTGATATTTTTCTCTATAAGCTTGCAAATCTGGAAGAAACTGAATTGCTGGATATCCAGTAGCTAAATGTAAATAACGAGTAACTAAAAAAGCATAATTTCCTGGGGCGCGAGAATAGGCTACGCAATATCTGCCATCATCAGTTTTGCGAATTGCCCTAACTCGCCCATAGCGATAAATTTGATTCCAACCAATACGCTTCGCCTCCCTGTCTATGGAATCAAAGACATTACCCGCACGGGGTGTATAAGTTTCAGCAAATGTTGGTTCAGCAAACACTTGCCACAAATACTTCAATGCTGAGTTTATCTGTCCCTTGCTGCAATCACGCCAAGCTTCGCGCAAGGCATAACTAGGCCAACCCCAAATATTATCAGGGCAAGAGTCAGAATTAGAACGCAGTCTTTCATATAAGGGAATTTGCGAATTCAAACAAAGGCGCTTGTAACGAGCATAAGGCTCTGCTTCCAATCCCAAAGCTACAATCTTGTCAGGACGCACACCACTAATTCGCAGCAAATCAGCCCAAACAAAGCTACCCAATCCTGCCCCGATCGCTAGATAATCAGATTCATCTACTGATAGACCTGTAGCATAAAGCGCTTGGACGGCGACATTTTCTGATTGAAACGCTAGTGGCGGGAAATTACTTGCCAAGGGCGTTAGCGGCTGGGCTACAGGCAATGTGGGGTCTGGAAGATTGGTATTTGCGTTGAAGTGAATCGTTGAAGGGGGGCTGGTATCTGGTTCAGAGATGCTAGCACCAAATTTCACTGTGATTAGGTATGGGCCAATTTGCAATGTATCGCCATTAGCTAAAACACTGCGCTTTTGTGGTTTACCGTTGACATATACACCGTTGACGCTGCCTTGGTCAATCACCACTAGATGGTCTTGTTCCCAGTCAATTAGGGCATGGTAGCGAGAAACTTCGTTACTGTTAAGCAGCATCCGAGAAACGCGCACTCCCCTGAGTTCGGCAGGTAAGCGGGGGAATTCTCGACCAAAAGCGATCGGCATATTCAACCTTGGTTCTCGCCGTTCACCCGTCGCTGGTTCTTCCCAACTCAATTGGATTTGTAAGTCATTTGTCATCAGTTATTCCCCTCTGCTCCCCTGCCCCTTTGCCCTTCTTTTCAACTACCCGGTGCTACCAACACACTCACAGCCGCAGCTAAAGATGTTCCACACCAATGACAGCCAATTTGTAGATTCTCTCCTGGGGAAACTTTATGACATTTGGGGCATTCTAGACCATAAATTCCTAGCGGTGGCGCGGGAGGTGTTGGTGAATGGTGATGATGTCCGGGATGCGGTGGCATTAAAATTGTTGCTGGAATGCTGCCTGTGGAAACTTTAGTAACGTTAAGTTTTACTTGTCCTAAAGAGATACTAGTACCCTCTGTTAAAGGCATTTCACCTTGGACTAATTGCCGTCCATCAATTAGGGGAGGATTTTGCGATCGCAAATTCCTAATATAAAAGCGCTGTTGCTGGTGATGAAAAAAGATTTCAACGTGCAGACCAGATACAGTAGGATGACTCAAAATAATATCGCACCGTAGGGGATCTCGACCAATGCGGACAGTACCAGGATTTTGACTTGGCTGTTGTTCGTAAATGTTCTGAGTTTTATCTTGACCTGCATCGTGCCACTGTAAAGTTAGTGCGTTCATTGTTCTAACTTCGTAATTCGTATTTAGCTACTTCAACTTCCTTCTGTGCGATTCCTAACATGATTAAGTAGGCGCAAGCAAGTATTTAGAAAAAACTTCAACAAGCTTTATCTATCCGACGCTAATTTATCAGCAATGCGTGTAGTTTCTGGCAGTCGATATTTGGGCGTACAGCGTAATACATAGTCAATCGCTGTCGGTAAACTAATTCGATGGCCACTGGAGATATACAAAGGTTTTACTCCGGTGCGCGATCGCAAAACAACCCCAACCATTTCATCCTTATATATTAGTGGTTGTGTGCTGCCTTTGGCTTCTGGCAATTCCTCATACTTGCCTACTAACCTAGACTTAGCTACACCAATTGTTGGCATATCTATCAGTAACCCTAAATGGCTAGCTATACCTAATCTGCGGGGATGAGCAATTCCTTGACCATCACACAGGATAATATTTGGTGTTGTTTGAATTTTCTCCAGGGCATCGAGAACAGCTGGAATTTCCCGAAATGAGAGAAACCCAGGAACATAAGGAAAGGTAGTAGGACGGTGTGCTAGGCTCGTCTCAATTACTTGTAAATCGGGAAAACTCAGTACTGCGACAGCTGCACGGCTAATCGTTCCATCCGCTTCAAAACCCATATCCACTCCAGCAACGTACTGGATCGGTTCTTCTAGTTGATCCTCAGTAATTACTTGATCTCGCAGCTTTTCTTGGATAACTATGGCTTCTTCCAGCGTTGAAGGCCAAGCATGATCTCGATAAAACTTCATATTGAAAATGGGAATTTAATTGATTAATATTAATCCTGTTAATTTGGCAAGGGCAAAAACCGATGTTGATCCAGGGAAATATATTTTTTACAAAAGTCTATGAAAGACTATCTTTATACTAAATATTTTAGCCTAAGTTAGTTGATATTTCGCATCATAATGTTACTTAAGGCTGTTAAGAGGGAATTCTAAGAATATAAGCTTACTTTCCTAGATTTTCTCTTTTAGTGGTTATGACACAGCCAAATATTCTGGAACTTGCAAAACAGGGAGATGTAGATGCGATCGCATCTCTAATGAACCGCCACCTACACCCCAAAGGGATCACTGCAAAGGTTGCCTTTCAAGATGCTTGTTTAGAGGTAACGCTAGAATCTGCCCAAGTACCAAATCAGCAAATTTTAGTTGCATTTATCCGCAAAGGTTTAACGGGTTTAGGGGCTGCATCTATTGAAAGCGTGAAAATTTACGGACAACAAACGGGTAAGAAGTTCCCAGATTGGAGTAAGAATTTTAATCTAGGTATAGTAGAAGATGAACTAGAAGCAGCAGATAATGAAGAGTCTTCTAGTGAATCTCAATTTTTAACTATTTTTATTAATTTAAGTGGCGATACAGCGCGGGGATTAACAAACCAAGATTTTGAATTTATTGCTAATCAAATAGGTGCTGATATTTTATCATCTTGTACTGATGTTTTTATTCAAAAAGTAAGTATTAGTAATGGTAGCTCTGTGATTACAAAGGAACGCTAGCATTGAATTTTCCTCAAATAGATGTACCAGACAAGAGTTTAAAACCAATTTATTTCCAACTTTTCATCAATTAAGCGAATTTGAAATATGTGACTATAAAAGTTTAAAAAATTTCATTTTTGCCTATAAGTGGGGAATATTAAGATAGACAATAGTTTATCAACTTGTAAACGTTCATTAATTATGAAACAGCCAAATATTCAGGAAGATACTAAACAAAAATTACAAAAACTTCACTGGCCTTTATGGTTTCCTTATCCTAGCTCTTGGTTAAAAGCATTAATTTTAACTCTCTTTTTGAGAGTTATTGTATTTGTAATCAATAATGCTGGAAAGGTAGGGTATCGTATCGCATATTTTGTACAAAGTCCAGAATTATTTGCTATATTTATAATCCTGTTAATCCTATCTCCAATTCCTATCATTTCTTTTACTCATCACTTCTTACACTTGCTCGTTAGCCGGTTTATATCAGAAATTCAAGCACCAGAAATAGGTAGAACACAAGGATTATTACCAGGAATAATGAGTTGGTGGGAAGGATTATACGCTTGGCTTGTAATTTTAATTTCTACACTGGCAACAGCTTTGTGTTTAATAATACTTCTGTTATTATTTAATCCTAGCTACGCCAGAGCAATTGAATACTACCCACAAATTCCCAACATTAATAATAATGTAATATTGATACTGGGACTTTTCTATATTTCTGCTGGGGCACTAACTTATCAAATTGAATATTTGGTAAAACACCGAATAATATCTTCTTATTCTGTCTCTAAAAAAATAGATACAAGTAAATCTAACACTGATTCGAGCAGAGACATAGAACTTAATAAATTGCGCGGTGAAATGGGTATACACACCATTAAATCAAATATTTTACCAAAGGATCAACAAAATACAGGAATCAATAATCCACATAAATATCGGAATTTAAATAAAAAGTGGCTACTGATTTGTTTGATATTTTTAATATCTGTAGGAATATACTTTTCTTCAAAATTCGTACAAATGCTTTCCTTTACCTCTAAAATTCCAACAGAAATACCATCAAAGTCTGTATTAGTTACACCCTCACCAGTTATTTCAGAATCTCCAACTGTATTACTTCAAACTGATACGTTCCCAGAAGCAGTAAGTAAAGCAATTAATGCAGCTAACCTTACTCAATCAGCAAAATCTCCAGATGAGTGGAAGACAGTTGTGAGTCAGTGGGAAGCTGCGATCGCACTTATGAGAACTGTGCCATCTTCCAGCCCAAATTATGCAATCGCTCAACAAAAAATCATAGAGTATCAGAAAAATATTAACTACGCTCTTAAAAATGCGGTCGGTAGTAAGTAATGCGATCGCACCTCAAAGCTAAACTAGAAAAAGGAGTCCGATATTCCGTCGCTAATGAGGATAAATTATCATAATTAATGGACTCAGGCAACACGCGATCGTCAAACCTGGTGGTGTAGTAGAAATCTCTTCTCCAGAACTTCCAGCAGGTGCAACTGTAGAGGTGATAGTACTTCTGGAGTCACCCCCAAAGCATTCTGAAAAGCCCCTAACTAGCTTTATCGGTTCTGCTAAAGGCAGTTTTGCGACACCGGAAGAAGTGGATAAGTTTATTCGCCAAGAACGAGATGCATAAAAATTTTGGCATTTCTGAATTTGAATATCAATTATTCCAAAAACTTAGTTTAAAAAAGCTAAATATTTTATTTCTCTCTGCGTGAGATTTTCATAATATTTGATCGGTAACGCTAAAATTATAAATGCTATTCAAGGCATAGACTTCTACCTCCATACCAACATCTGGATCTATCCTTTAGAAGGATATCCAGTTAATCCCCCCTAGCTAGAATTTATAATAAAACTAATTTCGCCCCCGAAGCCAATCATGACAGAAGGAAAGACGCGGCGCAATTTTCTAATTACCAGCATTGCTGTGACTGGAGGTATTGTGGCAACTAATGCTTTTGGGCAAAATACTACCAACACTGCAACACCGCCAGCAAATATGCCAGAACGTGTACTGGGACGCACGGAAGTAAATCTGCCTATCTTCGGGTTTGGAGCAGGACAAACGCCACTATCCGGCGGCGAAGGAGAAGAGGATGATGCTATGGCAATTATTCAAAAAGCGCTGGAACTTGGCATTCGCTACTTTGATACAGCAGCTAGTTATGGGCCGAGTGAAGATTATTTAGGCAAAGTGCTACCACCCCATCGCTCAAAGATATTTCTAGCAAGCAAGACTGATCAAAGAGATCGGGATGGTGCATGGCGGGAATTGGAGCGATCGCTAAAACGTCTCAATACAGATTATCTCGATTTGTGGCAGTTGCATCACGTTTCTTTTTCTGAAGAACTCGACACCATTTTTAGTCCATCTGGCGCAATTAAAGCTTTAGAAGAAGCCATACAACAAAAACTGGTGCGCTTCGCAGGTATTACCGGACATCACGATCCTCAAGTGATTGCCGAAGGCTTACGCCGCTATCCTTTCCACACTACACTCATACCTGTGAATGCTGCCGACCAACACCACCCACATCCATTTATCCCGGTGGTTCTACCAGTTGCTCAAGAAAAAAATGTCGGTGTGATTGCGATGAAAGTCCCGGCTTATGGTCGACTGTTTAAACCAGGTGCGTTGACAGGTATGGAGCAAGCTTTAGGTTACACAATGTCTCAGCCTGGAGTACATTGTTGTGTAGTTGCGGCAAAAACTATTTCACAATTAGAGAGCAATGTCAAGATAGCGCGAGCTTTTGTGCCTCTCAAAAAGGAAGAATTAACAGCGATCGCACTGGCAGCTGCTAATGTCTGGGAAGATAGTACATTTTTCCGTACTTGGACTTAGCCGAACCTTGCACATATTACAAAGTGTATTATGGCTCACACTGATAATATTGCTCCGCTTGCGACATCTTAAACTGTAGTAGCTTCTCGTCTCCCAACTTGTATCGCAAACTCGGTTTAAAAGGCGAAATATTCAAACTGCGAATAATTTCACTCGCCACAGCTTTGGCTAAGAGTGGTGGTACAGAGTTACCAACTTGCCGAAATCCGTGCCATTTGGTTACATGAAACCTAAACCAATCGGGGTAAGAATGTAATCTCGCCGCTTCTCTAACTGTAATACAACGAGGCGTAAATGGATGAATCGGTCTAGGAGATGTGAAAGAACCCCTATATTTGTCTGTTCCGGCTCTTAAAGTATTGCAGACACCACTAGGATGTAGCTTATGAAAACGACTAATTTTTTCTCTTTCACCTTGTTCAGTTTCATGAAAACGTTGAATAGTTTCTGCAGAATGTTTTGTTCTTAAACTTGAAGAAAGGATTCGTAAATCATATTCACGTTTATAAGAATAATCATTTTTTAGGCATTTAATACCCCGAAGTACACGAGCATAGTTACTAGGCTTTTCGTATTCTCCAACGACCCAATCTCTTGTTACTAACTCAGGATATTTTTCTATTTCGGGCAAATCTTTAATCGCATCCCATACTGTAGGACTCAAGGGTATATCAGATATTTTTTTAGAGGTTAAATTATTTGGTAGGGCTGGTTTAGTAATTGGCTGAGGATATTTCGGTAATTCTACATCCTCCCTTGCACCTATGAGAAATAATCTCTCACGTGACTGTGGTACTCCGTAATTTGCAGCATTGAGAATTTGGTAATTTTCTTCTACTTTATAGCCGTAAATTTTAAACTCGCTAATTAAAGATTGGAGGATTTGTTTATGTTGCCCGACTGTGATTCCCCGGACATTTTCCATTACAAAAAATTTCGGTTTTAGCTCAAAAACCAGGCGATGAAAGTGAAACACTAAAGAATTTCGCGGATCGTCAACAACCCGTTTACCAATTAGAGAAAATCCTTGACATGGTGAGCCACAAATTACCACATCAATTTCGCGATCGCCAATATTAGATCGGCTCCTAATTTCTTCACCGGTTGTATCCACAACACTTTGACATAACACTGAGCAATAAGGAAAGTTAAACTCATGTGTTGCACAGTGGATAGGGTCGATTTCTACAGACGCTAGCACGTCAAAACCAGCTTGTTCAAAGCCAAGAGTCATACCACCCGCGCCAGCGAACAAATCAACTGCGATCGCTCTTTGTTTTCTCATCTCATAAGCCATGACACCTTTATATATTTGGTCGCATTTGCAAAATTTCTTGAGCAGCGCGATCGCACACTCCAACTTCTCCTAAACTTTGCCGCATTTCTTCATAATCTAGCAAAGTTTGCTCTCTGCGACTGGGATTGAGTAGTAGTTCCATCGCGGCTTGGATAATATTCTCTGCTGTGGCTTGCTCTTGCAAAAATTCTGGCACAATCGGCTTCATCACAACTAAGTTTGGTGGCGATGCAAAGGCGATAGAACCTTTGAGGATTTTACGAGCGATCCAAGCAGTCAGGCGACTGAGGCGGTAAACTACAACCTGGGGCACATTTAACAGAGCAAGTTCTAAATTGACAGTACCAGATTTACTAATGGCTAAATCAGCCGCAGCAAAAACTTCCATTTGTTGACCTGATATAACTGTCGCCCGTAAACCGTAACGCTCAATAGCCTCCTCAATTGGTTCTCTATAGACTTCCAAAGAAAGGGGAATCCAGAAATGAACTTCAGGTAATTTAGCTTGAAGAGTTTGGGCAGCTTGAAAAATTACTGGTAAAAGATATTTTAGTTCTTGGCGACGAGAAGCGGGGAGGAGTGCGATCGCAATTTGTTCTGGTGCAATTCCCAGTGTTGCACGCGCTGCTTGGCGACTGGGAGCGTCTTGCATTCGGTCAATCAAAGGATGCCCTACCCAAGTAACTTTTGCCCCTTTCTCACGAAAGTAATGGGCTTCTTGTGGGAAGATTGCCAACAGCTTATCTGTAAAACCAACAATCCGGTTAGTTCTACGCAAACTTAATGACCAAGCCCACTCTTGGGGAGCAATGTAATACACCACAGGCACATCTGGTAACTGCTGTTTCATATAAGTCCCAATTTCCAGATTGGGAGTCATATAATCGATCAGCACTACTAAATCTGGTGGATTTTGTTTTAGGGAAGCGATCGCCTGACGTTGTACCTGAAGAGTCGGTAGGATATAAGGCAACCCTTCTAAAATACCCATTGAGCCAATACTACTAGTATTGCCCAGCAGAATTGCCCCAGCCTCCACCATTTTTTCGCCACCCAGCGCCACAATTTCTAATTTCAACCCAATCGCCATAGCTTGACGCTTCAGCGCTGTAATTAGCAGCGACCCTTGTAAATCGCCAGATACTTCGCCAGTGCTGATAAAAATCCGCATTTGATAATTGGTAATTAGTAAAAAACTTAAGAATGAATACTTAGGAATGCGGAGTTAAAAATTTAATTCATCAATTCATAACTCCTGTAGAGACGCGATTAATCGCGTCTCTCCTAACTCATAATTCACGATTCATCACTCGTGCTTTTTTTCCCTTTACCGGGAATCAAGCCACGTCTACCTGGCATCTGAGAAAGTAGCAGGAAGCGACGCAGATGTTGTAATTGTTCGCTATCCCCTAAAAGTTCCAGTTTTTCCAAGGCATCCTTAAAGGACAAATCAGAACGGTAAAGAATGCGGAAGGCTTTTTTGAGCGCAAGCAAATCTGCTGAGTCCATACCAGACCGTTTGAGTCCCACAAGGTTGAGGGTTCGCACTCGCGCCGGATTTCCCTCTACTAGCATATATGGCGCTACATCTCGGTCAATACGTGCCATACCTCCCACCATTGCGTGTCTACCAATACGCACAAATTGATGGACACCTAAAACCCCACTCAGCCTGGCGCGTGATTCAATATGCACATGACCCGCCAACGCTACAGAGTTTGCAATTACTACCTGGTCTTCAATTACGCAGTTATGGGCCACATGGACATAAGCCATCAGCAAGTTACCATCACCAATTACTGTTGCTTCACCAGCACCAGTAGCGCGGTTAATGGTAACGTACTCACGAATTAAGTTATTATCACCAATTTTGACCCAAGTTGGTTCTCCCACAAACTTGAGATCCTGGGGTTCCATGCCGATGGCTGCACCTGTAAAAATCTGATTTTGCGCCCCAATCTCACAAGGCCCCTCTAACACAGCATGAGCGCCGATAATTGTTTCAGGGCCCACTTTGACATGCGCTCCAATCACAGCATAGGCACCGACTTGCACTGTATGGTGGAGTTCCGATTTCGGATGAATTACAGCAGTTGGATGAATTAGCGTTTTCAAGGGTGAATCTCCAGAACTGTCTTGATAAGTCAGCGCCAGATAGGGTTTTTGAGGCAGCGTGATAATCTGGTTAAGAGATTTATACAAACTACCGCCCCATCAAGGCGACTGGTAGAGCGTAAAGTATTTCAGTGAACGAAAGTGTCGGGCAAAGCAAGTTAAGTGTGTTCGAGTAGCATCTCGTAGAGAGGGCATCGAAAATCAAGAAATTATCAGATGCTGTTGTGGATTTTTTTTACTGTTATCCTTTTGTAGGATTCAGTAAGGGCATTTCACGGCTATGCCCACACCACGAAAGCAAACTTTTAGTTGACTAGAGAAAACATTAATTCCCCTTCACAAGCAAGTTGACCGTCAACTTCGGCACGACCTTGCATCTTACCGAAACGACGTTGTTTTACCCATAACAGTTCCACTGTCATGACTAGTTGATCCCCCGGTACAACCTGGCGGCGAAAGCGAACTTTATCGATACCAGCGAAGACGAATAGCCCGCCTTCTACCGGAGACATTTGAGTGAGAACAATGCCCCCAACTTGTGCCATTGCTTCGACAATTAGCACCCCTGGCATCAGTGGACGGCCGGGGAAATGTCCTTGGAAATAGTTTTCGTTGATAGTAACATTTTTAACGCCAACAGCTTTTTTACCTGGAACGTAGTCAATTATTTTATCTACAAGTAAAAATGGGTAGCGGTGGGGTAATAATTTTTGAATTTCTTCAGATGTGAAAGTTGTTTTAATTTCAGAGGCGATCGCAGTCTCATTTATACCCTGTAGTTCGGTAGATGTAGATGTATTTGGATCGATAGTATTCACTTCAGTGAGGATTGACATTGGCCCTATAGTTAATTTTTCATCTGAAAGTTTAGCAGGCAGGCGTAGATCGAAACGTTTATAATCCTGGATTTTTTGCTTTCGAGCAGATTCAAAATCTAAAATCCAAAATCTAAAATTTTCTGAGCCAGTTGAATGTGTAAATTATGGCTGGCTTTATACGCTAAGAAATGAGCTTGAGGAAAAGCTCCTAGTAAACTCAAATCTCCGACTAAATCCAAGATTTTATGACGGACTGGTTCATTTGCAAATCTCAGTGGTGGGTTTAGCCACCCTTCTGGCCCGCAAACAAGTGCATTATCCAAACTACCACCTTTAATTAATCCAGTTTTTTGTAAGTGTTCAATTTGATGCAGTAACCCAAAAGTACGAGCAGGAGCAATTTCGCCAGCAAAGCTAGCAGAAGCTTTTTCTAGTTCAGTGGTTAGTGACCAACTATACCATTGATTACCAATGGCGGGCAGGTCAAAATCAATACCGTAACTAAAACGGGTTTCTGGTGCTGGGAGGGCACATACAAAGGCATCCCCTTGATAGACCCATATTGGTTCTGTAACAGTCAACGGAACTTGGTCGTTAACGGGTTGTGATACTAGGCCAACTTGGGCAATGTTGGCTGTCCACACACTTGCGGAACCATCCAAAAGCGGGACTTCTGGCCCATCAATTTCAATCCGGGCATTATCCACACCCATACCCGAAAGTGCTGCCAACAAATGTTCTACTGTGCGAACATATACCTCACCCTTCCCCAACTGAGTTGAGAGAACAGTGTGACTAACTGCTGCAACTTGGGCTGGAATAATCGGCAAATCCGGCAAATCTACCCGCACAAAGTAGCGTCCACTTCCTGTTTCAGCTGGTAGTATCCGCACCTGGGTATTCACACCGCTATGCAATCCCACCCCTACTTGGGTGATTTCGGCTGCTATAGTGTGCTGTTGCATAGCCGAAAAGCCAATATATTTCCTTTATTATTGTTCATCGTCTGTTTTGGTAAAGTCCCTGATATTCCCCTAAAAAAGTCATTAATCCCTTTATCGGAACAGTATTGAGGTAAATGTCAAAATTAGCAAGCTAATTGTCATTTGTCTTTTGTGATTCACTAATGACCAATGACAACTGACTAATAACAAACTAAAACCTTTCGCCAATACCGAAATTAATCCGACTATCTCCGTCATCGTTGATACCGTAGTCAATACGAATTGGCCCCAGTGGAGACTGGACGCGAACGCCAAGACCATAACCGTAGCCACTACCATTTTTGTTCAATACTTCAGCCGCCCTGGTACTGGTTCCCAGATCGCTGCCGAGATCAAAAAATAGTGCGCCACTGACTACTGAAAAAACTGGGAACCGATATTCAACTGATGCTTGCACGTAAGAGCGTCCACTACCTAATGCTCCTTCTTCGTAACCCCGGACGGAGTTGCTACCTCCAAGAGTAAAGGCTTCGTAGGGGGGCAAGTCACCAAGGATGGTTCCTGCTTGGAGGTTAAATGCTAAGGTTTGTGCCCCCTTGGTAAGGTTAATCAGCTTAATGGGTAAATATTGGCTGTAGCTACCCCGCAATCTGGTGAGGAGAATGTTTCCTAGTCCGATGGGAACCGACTGATCAACCCCGAAGCGGAGATAAGAACCGCTAGTTGGTTGCAATGGGTTATTACGGAGATCCCTCTGTGCCCCCAGTTGCAGCAGTAGTAAATCGTCTTCACCTTCCGAAGACAAGGTAAGTGGAATTGGCTCACTGATGCGATTGTTGTTATCATCAAATACCGCTCCTTCTTTTCTGAGGTTGCCATCGGCATCGCGGGCGGAAACTCGTTGATACTGTAAACCGGCTGAAGCAGTCCAGACGGAAGTTTTGTAAGGATTGCTGGAAAGAGGACGGGTAAAGGTGACACCACCACCTAGACGGAGAATGCGGGGGCGATCGCCTTCATCCGTTTGTCCCTCTTGAAAGGTTCTAATATCTTGATCTTTGCCATCAAAAATCAATGAAATGGAACTGCGGCGAAAAAGATTGGTTGTGTAGGAAGTCCGGTAAGGATCTCCCGCAATCCAAGGGTCTGTATATCGCACGTCAAATAACAGTTCCCGTTCTCCCACCTGCACTTCTGCGCCTAGTTTTTGGTTTCTACCGTTCAGGTTTTGCTGTTGATAGCTAACTGTTCCAAAAAGTCCGCTAGCAGAACTAATCCCTGCCCCAGCCGCAATAGAACCACTGCTACGTTCGGCTACATTCACGACTACATCCACCTTGCTGGGGTCAGTACCAGGGTCTAGGGAGACATTCACGTCTTCAAACAGTCCCAACCCATACACCCTCTGTAGGTCTCTTTGCACTGTGTTGCGATTGAATACTTGT
Source organism: Nostoc sp. UCD121 (assembly GCF_014222285.1). Lineage (GTDB taxonomy): Bacteria > Cyanobacteriota > Cyanobacteriia > Cyanobacteriales > Nostocaceae > Nostoc. The sequence continues at coordinate 27,279 of NZ_JACKZS010000046.1, read as the reverse complement.
CCTGGCTTTAACTCCACTTCTCGGGTAATGATGTAATCTTGTGTCCGTCCGCGAATTGGTTGTCCCTTCTCGTCTGTCTCTTGACCATCTTTATTGCGGAACCGAACTCTAATATTCTCTACTACACCTTCTGCTACTTGTAGGGTAACAACTCCGTTTTCAGAGACTTGGGGCGCTCCAATGACGTTGGCTAGCACATAACCTTGGTCTTGATACCGCTTGTTTAACTGCTTGATGCCTTCTTGCAAGTCACGCAAGTTGAGGATTTTGCCATACTGCTCCTTAAATACTTCATCCACAGTAGTAGGTGGGAGTACAGAGGGAACACCAGTGCCAGGATTGGCTTGCACTTCTACTTTGCTCAGGATGGGGTTAGGCTGTACAACAAAGCTCACCCGCACTCCCAAAGGGGTATCTTCTGGCGATGCTTGGACGTTGGAGAAGAAGCCAGTACCGAAAATGGCATTAATATCTTCTTGCAATTGGCTGCGAGTTGTTGTTCGTCCTGGTTGGGTACGAATTACTCTGTAAACTTGTTCTTCCAGTTCTGGTGATAGTTGCCCAGACTGGGATCTAATGAGTACTTCCGACACCAGTACGCGGGGATCATTGGCTTCCGGGGCTGTGTTGGGTTGAGTACTTTCTGGAGTTGTCGGCGGGTTAACATTCTGCGGACTGGGTGTAGCACCTGGTCTTGGAGCAGGTGTTCGTTGTTGACCATCTGGAAATGGAACGTCTGGAGCGGTAGATGGTTCTGGAGTTGTAGGTAATAAAGGTTCTGTTGTCGGTGGATTGACATTCTCTGGGACTGGAGTCGTCTCAGGAGCTTGGGAAGGTATTGGTTGTTGAATTTCTGGCGGTGGAATGTCCGGGGCTGGAGAGGGCTGTTGAGTTGGGCTGGGATTGATTTGAGGGGTTTGTTGTGCAGTTTTTGGCGTTGTGGAGTTTGGCACTATTACCCCTGGTGTCGTGTAAGCGTAGCCCGCACTTCGACTGCGCCCTTCTCTACGAGAGGCTGCGCCAACGGCTACGCTCAGGACAGGCTCAGTGACCACCGCAGGCATCGCTGCTGGATTAGCAGGGTAAACTGCGACAATACGAGATTTCTGTGCCTCTATAATCCCTGTGAGATTAGATCGAGATTTAAGATTTTTATTAGAGTCAAGCTGACTAGTGTCTTTTTCTGGCTGCTGATTTGTTTCTAGTGTCAAAACTTCTGTTGTCTGTTTTGAACTTTTGGCAGTTTCTGCTTTTGCACTCAATGAGCCGCCCAAAGGGACTGTAATTGCTATTGCTGCCAGCAATACGGGAGATAAACGCATTTTACTTATGATTCCTCTTCACGACCACACACACACCATCACAAGGCAATAATGCCCTCATGCCAAAGGTAAAATTCAAAATATAATTTTTTTCTTTTGCTTTTTTACTTTACAAGGCAAAAGGCAAAAGGCAAAAGTTAAATATAATTCCTTCTGACCTTTTGGTTTTTACCTGTTTAAGTTGTAGTTTCTACTGCTTTTAGCACTCTTTGTAAAACCTCCTGGTAAGCATCCTCTACATTTCCTAAGTCTCGGCGAAAGCGGTCTTTGTCCATTACCCGGCGATTTGAGTCCTCTTCTGTGGTATCCCACAAACGGCAAGTGTCGGGGCTAATTTCGTCTGCCAAGAGCAACTGCTGTTGTGAGTCCAAACCAAACTCTAGCTTGAAGTCTACTAGGGTAATGCCGCATTGCTGCCAAAATTTCTTGAGAAATTCATTGATTTGCAATGCTAGATGTGTAATTGCATCTACTTGTTCCACAGTAGCTAGTTCTAGTAGGTAAAGGCGATCGCGTGTGAGCAAAGGATCTCCTAACTGATCGTTTTTGTAATAAAACTCAACCAAAGGCTGTTTCAGAATTGTACCCACTGGTAAGCCTGTTTGTTGACACAGACTGCCAGCTGCAATATTTCTGATAACTACTTCTAAGGGTAAAATTTTTACTGCCTTCACCAGCATCTGATTTGGGGTAGGGCTGTCGATAAAGTGAGTCTTTATACCATAAGCCTCTAACTGTTTAAAAAGCTGACTGGAAATGCTACAATTTATTTTTCCCTTTCCTTGGATACTGCCACGTTTTTGGGCGTTAAACGCCGTGGCATCGTCCTTAAAATCAGCCAACAAGACTTCCGGATCGTCCGTTGTATAGAGAATTTTTGCTTTGCCTTCGTATAGCTTGGAATTCACAGACATGGTGGCAGTTAAAGTTCTAGGCGATGGACGATTTTTGTCCTTTCGGGCTTAACCATTTTATCTTTAGTTATTAACTATTAGCCATCGGTGATTTTTGAAGAGGATGTAAGGACGCGGAAAATTTAGCAGAAAAGTATGAGGTAAAGAAGGAAGAATTTTGCCCTCAGCAAGAGCAGCACTCCGCCCCTCTGTATCTTTTCAATACTCAATGCCCTCATTAGCCTGTTGCTAAATATTAACAATTGAATCTCTAACTTTTAACAGAGGACAAGTGACTCTATTTGTAGTATGTTTTTGTCAGTAGTATCACTGTCTGGATAGTAACTATTTTGGCAAAACTTCTTTGGGGAGATATACTTATATGTTTTAATAGTTTTTAATTCAGGGTTTGGACTGAAGTTAATTACAATCTGAACTTCATAAATTAAGATGAGATCAATTGATGACCGGGAGGAAAATCAAATATTCTCTCTAGTTACTTTAGCAGCAGTTACTTTAACAGACATTTTTTCTGTAACATTTACAACAAACAAAAGCATTTCAAGCTTTATCCTCTAGTCTCATAATCTGAATCAACTAATTTCTGCATAACCAATTGGAAAAAGAGTTGGATGATTTGCTTTTCCCCAGTCTGACCAAAGTAAAGATTAAGGTAGTTAGGATTTCGCTTCAGAAATTCAAATAGAAGGTGAATTAATAAATGGATAACAAAAAATTGAATAAGGATGATTTTCTTTACCCTCGTGGTCGCTACTATGGTCAGGTAAAGCCAGAAAACCTAGTTTTTAATGCGAATCTACAGGAATTTGCCCAACGCGTAAGCTACATTTGCAACTTAGAAACAGGTGGAAAGCTGCCTCCAGGTGAAGCTTACAAACAAATAAGGGATCTATGGAAACAGTTGAAACACTCAAAGAAAGAACTGCGAATTGGTGAAGACCCGTTTCAGGATGACCAGGGGGAGGTTGAAGGTTGAAGAGGCGGAGGGCGGAGGGCAGGGAGCAAGGGGGAAATAACCAATTCCCAATTCCCAATGCCCCATGACTACTTAGTAAGCATTGTCCAAATACCATCCCATGATTTTGGGGGTGGATTTTGTAAATAATTACGCGCACGTTCTAGGTGGATATCAACACCTTGGTCTTTGGGTTGGATGTATTTGGCGGCTTTAAAACAAGCGATCGCTTGTGAGAAGTTGCGCGATAAATAAGCAGCGCGTCCAGTATGATAGTGATACAAAAACTCTTGAGTGTTGGCATCTAGAGGGGTGTTGCGATCGCCAATTAACTCGTATATATTAACTGCTTGATGTTTCCCTTTGACTCGGATTTTATCTAACTGGCGCACCCAAATGCGATCGCTGCACATCTGGTAAGTAAATTCGCTTAAAATAATATCACAACCGTATTCTTTAGTTACCGTTTCCAAGCGCGAACTCAAGTTTACACTGTCTCCAATTACGGTGTAATCCATGCGTTTGCGGGAACCAATATTACCCGAAACCACTTCTCCAGAACTAATGCCAATGCCAATATGAATTTGTGGCTGCGCCTGGATAATTCGCCGTTGGTTAAACTCCTCTAAGCGTTGTCGCATATCTAACGCTGACTGCACGGCCCTCCAAGCATGATTTTCTGTCAGGGGTAGCGGCGCACCAAATACCGCCATTAACGCATCACCAATAAATTTATCGAGCGTGCCTTCGTAGTTAAAAACCGCCTCCACCATCGTTTCAAAATACTGATTGAGCAAGGATAATACTTCAGCTGCACCGATATTTTCTGTAAGTGTTGTGTAGCCTCGGATATCAGAAAACAAGATGGTTACGTCCTTACGCTCACCGACCATTAAAGCATCTTCTCCCAGAGCCATAACTTGTTCGGCTACATGAGGCGTTAGGTAGCGGGACATGGTAGTTTTCATCCGTTTTTCCTGGCTGATGTCTTCCAACACCACCAAACCACCCCGAACGCCGCCTTCTGGGTTAGTTAGGGGATTGACAGTGAGATTTGTACTGCGTTCTAATGTTTGCACCTCATCAGGGCTAAAAAACTCAGATTCGGGTGTGAGGGGGAGATTCCAGGGAATGAACACATTGGGGTTAGTGCGATCGCACAGTGCTAAAATTGAGTACTGAGCGCTAAACGTCCCGCTACCGTTAACAGCATTCTTAACTTGAGAAATTCCCACCATTAAAGTTTGCTCTGGCACATAATGTTTAGCTCCAGTTTTTAAGCTATCTTCGAGTCGCATTTGGAGATTTTCAATCGGCACAACTTCCCAAACTAAGCGACCAATCAAATTTTGTTCCCACAAAAGCTTGTTACTTTTGGTATTAGTGTCTTTTACAGGACAACCCAATAACTCCAGAGCTGCATCATTAATCGTGACAATTCGACCTGCCATATCTGTAGAAATAACCGCATCTGAAAGACTTTGCAAGATGTCTTTTTGATACTGTTTTTCTAACAATACATTTTCAAATAGACGAGCATTTTCTAAGGCAATTCCTGCCTGAATATTAAATGCTCGCATAAACTCTTCATCAGAAGCAGTAAAACTGTTTTGTTGCTTATTAATTAATTGGGTTACGCCAATTAATTCATTTGCAGAATTAAATACTGGTAAACATAGAATATTGCGAGTCACATAACCAGTTTTTCTATCTGTACTTGGGTCAAAGCGAGGGTCTTTGTAGGCATCGGAAATGTTTAAGGCTTGACCAGTAGAAGCCACATAGCCAGCAATGCCTCGATTCGCTGGAATACGAATTTCTAGCAAGTTTGTGCCATCTGCCGCCGCCGCAACTTTTGTCCAGAGTTCGCTCATCTCTTTACGATATAAAAACAGCGTGCTGCGGTCTGCTTGCATTAAAATTCGAGCTTGTTCCATGACTATTTGCAAAGTTGCTTCTAAATCCAGACTTTGCCCCAATGTCTGAGTTGCCCTTAACAAAGCCGTTGCGCCTCGTTGATTCCGAGCGGCTACATAAAAAGATTGGCAGCTTTCCAGAATAATACCAATAGAAGCGGCAAAGTCTCGAAAACGTTCTTCATCATCATGATTAAACGGAACATTCCCGGTTTTATTAGCCAGTTGAACTACCGCAACAATCTGGTTTTTGCTGCTGATAACAGGCATACATAAAATATTATGGATTTTGTAGCCCATTTGTTTTTCAAGTTCTGGGCTAAATAAAGGATGAGTATAAGTTTCGGATATATTTAAATATTGACCTGTACTGGCAACATGACCAGGGATACCCACAGTCATAGGAGTACGAATTTCTAAGAACTTTTGGGTATTATCTTGAGGAACTTTTGACCATAGTTGACCTTTGTCATGGTCAACTAAAAAAATAGCTGTATGTTCTGCTTGTAGGATTTGACCTATTTTAAGTGTGATAGCTTCTAGTACCTTCTCTAACATAGTTTCTAGAGCTTCATTATTGATTAGTTCAATAGCTCTAAGAAATTGCTGGAACTCAGCAGTTATGAAGTCGAGTAGGCAAACAAATTCATTAACAGATAAATCTTTTACGCGACCTAATAAGGCGTGAGTACGATTAACTTGAGTCAGTTCAGTTAATGTAGCCAAGACGCTGCCAGGGTTGGGGAGTGTCACGTCGCTTCGCTCCGAATTAAAAATTCAAAATTCAAAATTAATAATCCCCATAAATAAATGGGCTTGTATCATGAGTCTATTTCAGTTATGGGAATTTTAAATTTTGGGCATAGGGCATGGTTATTAATTCTTCTTTCCCTGCCTCCCCTGCTACCTCATCTCCCCCATTCCCTACCTCTTATTTTGTCAACTTTTCAGAAAATATTATCTTTTGGTAGTAATCTTGTAGCTGATTAGTGGCAGCTGCCCAACCCCAACTTTCTGCTTCCTGACGAGCATTTTGACGGATGATGTCTCGTTGTTCTTTTTGTTCTAAGAGGCGAATAGTAGCAGCGATAGCTCCTTTAACATCTTCTGTTGGCTCAAAAAGATATCCATTTACCCCATCTGTTACAATATCAGGAATTCCCCCGGAACGGGCTGCTACCACAGGGCAGCCAGCAGCCATCGCTTCTAGTAGTACTAAGCCTAATGTTTCTGTACGGGAAGGGAAGATAAAGGCATCAGCACTCGCAAAGGCAGAACCTAATTCTTGCCCCATAAGATATCCAACAAAATAAGTATTTGTGCCAACAAAGTGTTTTTCCAGTGCTTGACGGTGTGGGCCATCTCCAACCAATGCTAATCGCGCTTCGGGAATTGCTTCTAAAATTGGTTTGATGCGCTCAATTTCTTTTTCAGCAGAAAGCCGCCCAACGTATAGTAGCAATGGATTTTCTGGATGATTTTGGGATAGACGCGATCGCATCTCTACACTAGCTAAATCGGGATGAAATAATTCCGTATCCACCCCGCGCTGCCATAAATCTACACGTTCAATGCCATGTCCTGTCAGTTCTTCCACCATTGCTGTGGAAGTACACAGATTCAAAGCTGCTTGATTATGAGCGCCTTTCAGCAGTTCCCAAAGAAAACCTTCTAGCATTCCCAAGCCGTAATGTTGAAGATATTGGGGTAAATGGGTATGGTAAGAGGCTATTAAGGGTATTTTGAGGATTTTGCTGTAGAATATGCCAGCTAAACCCAAGACGGCTGGATTTACAACATGAATCACCTCTGGCTTAAACTCTTCTAAAGCATATCCAATGGCTGGGCGGGGAAGTGCCATTTTCAATTCTGGATACAATGGCAGAGGAAAGCCAGTAATGCCGTAAACTTTAGCGCCTTTGTATTCAGTGATGCCTCCATCAGGGGCAATCACCAGCACTTGATTACCACTACGCTGTAGATGGTCAACAGTATGGCGCAGGCGTGTTACAATGCCGTCAACCTTGGGTAAAAAGGTTTCAGTAAATAGGGCAATTCTCATAAAAAAGTATTCAGTACAGGCAGATAATCTCAGCTTCAGAGTGCATTTTGCGATTAAACACAGAATAAACTGTCTCGTGTTCTGCAATCAATTTTGCACAGTCATAATAACTGTGCTAAACAGAAAATTTAGTAAGCTATAAAACATCTAATTCGCATAATCGAATTAAACATAACTCTTGTGGCGTGGGCAACATAAGCGCCCAGTTTATGCAATTTAAATATAGAACAGCTTGATAGCTGGATGATGCGCCTGATAAATAATAATTGATTGGTCGTCATATTGTGCTAAGACATGACGACCAATTTTAGACCCACGATTTACTGGGGTTTACCTAATTTCTGTGCCAAGAGACTTTGGGCATAATTTGCTTGTGATCGACTCGTTTCTGATACTTAATAGCAAAGTTTAACAGAGAATCGAGTAGAGAATCAGAGAGCAAGTGAGGCTGTAAACCTAAATCGAGCAATTTAGTGTTTTTAGCGTTGAAGTAATGTTCTTCTTTCTCAACTCTGGGATTATCTAAGTGATTGATTTCTACCTTCAATCCCATAGCGTTACCAGCATTTTTCACCATCAATGCCAAATCACCGACGCTGAATTGTTCGGTAAATTGGTTAAATACGCGGAATTCACCAGGTTGTGCAGGGTTAGCGATCGCTAATTCCACACATCGTACTGTATCCCGAATATCCAAAAACCCACGAGTTTGTCCACCTTTACCGTAGACAGTTAAGGGATGTCCAATTGCTGCTTGAATACAAAAGCGGTTTAGTGCTGTACCAAACACACCATCGTAATCCAGCCGATTAATCAATAGTTCGTCCATCCCCGTTTCTTCGGTTAAGACACCATAAACTACACCCTGATTTAAATCAGTTGCTCGCAATCCCCAAATCCGGCAAGCAAAGTGGATGTTATGACTATCATGAACTTTGCTTAAATGGTACATCGAACCAGGCTGCTTGGGATAAGGTAAGGTATCCTTGCGTCCATTGTGTTCAATGGTGATATACCCTTCTTCGATGTCGATGTTGGGTGTACCGTATTCACCCATCGTTCCCAGCTTCACCAAATGACAGTCCGGGAAATCCTCCCGCATGGCGTACAACAAGTTCAACGTCCCAACTACATTATTGACCTGGGTGAGAACTGCGTGTTCTCGGTCAATCATGGAAAATGGGGCCGAACGCTGCTCACCAAAATGCACTAGGGCATTTGGCTGAAATTGATGTAAGGTTTTGCTGAGAAATTCGTAATTCGTAATATCGCCGATGAACAAATCGATAGATTTACCCGTCAAATCTTGCCAGCGCTGGAGACGTTGTTGAGTTAGTGCGATCGGAGTGAGAGTTTCGACACCTAGTTCATTATCCCAGTGCCGCCGCACCAAACTATCTAAAATTCCAACTTCATAACCTCGATTGGAAAGGTAAAGAGCAGTTGCCCAACCGCAATATCCATCACCACCAATAACCAGGACTTTCATCTTCACCAGTTTTTACTCGCTGATAGCTAAATCTACCAGGTTTCTGTACCCTCTCAATCATCATTCTGGGAGAGATATAGATTTAGGCAGCTGTAGAGATGTTGTAACATAACATCTCTACACAAAATTATCGATTATGCAAATTTTTTAATTGAACTGGATTAGGACTTACGCAAACAATAGCCGAAACCCTAATTTTCTTTTAGGGGCAATAAGCGCTACGCGCAGGGTACGCGAACGCCAGTTCTGGCGTTGCTGATTCCATGTATGAAATGATTTTGCATAATACCAAAATCCTTGTAGAGACGTAGCAGTGCTACGTCTCTACATCCAGATTCATACTTTAATTCAGCAATGTCGCAGTTCTTTTATGTCGAACCCGCCCCACGTCAATTTCTTTGATTAAGTCACGCAACCCCGTTTTCGTGGGATTTTATCCTAGCGATCGCATTACCTCCCCCACTTCGTCGGTTGAGATTGCTCCGTTGCCGTCTACATCTAATACCTTGAAGGCTTGCCACAGCTTTTCTATTTATTGCTCATCAATCACAGTTTTATCGAAAATTGCATTTACCTTGTAAATTGGTCAGTTGCTTATTATTGCAACAAATGAAACTTTCTAGATAAAGTAAGTAGGTGAGAATAAATGAAAGCAAGTTAAGTAATGTAAAAATATTGAGATTATTAACCTTATTATTTATTGCAAGTTTGATTACCTTTATAATTTTTTTAAATGTAGTTTTTAATATTTTACGACTTACGCAAAACTAGACATAGTAGGTGCAATTCATGAATTGCACCTACCTGAGAATCAAGACTTTGACTATTGTTTACGTAAGTCCTATATTTATTAAAGTTATCTACTCAACGTTGCTGTTTTTAGTTTAAAATATAAAATGTAACAGTATAGATTTTAATTTTAAGCTAGTACTCTAAAGTACTTTATTATCAAGTACTACTAAAACAATATCACTTATTTCAACCAGTCAAACTCTTTACAGATACTATCTTTTCAGCTTCATTTACTGTAATTTGCGCTAGCCCAAACTGTTCAATCACTGCGGCATTTGTAGTCAAATGTCTACTTACTTCAGCCACCCGATACTGACTTTCTTGTGACGCTAAAGTAGCTGGCAATAATAACTGATCTGCTAAATGTTCATCCACTGCTGCGCCAGTATGATGAAATTCAAGCAGTTGCTGACAAGCAATTTCTGCAACTGTCTCCGCCGACAACCGTAAACGCCCGAATCCACCAAAGCCAGTTAAGCTGTTCTGATATTCAGCAGTTAAAAAAATACCCGCGCCAGGTGCCACACCTTTTTCTCGCAAAGTCTCTACACGAACTTTCAAATGCGCTTCCCGTAATAAATTCTCCGCACGATTCGCCATCCGTTGCGGAATATGAGAAGGTAGTTCCGTTACTGCTGCTATTCCTCGCACCTGTTTTAACTCTCCCCTTTCCAGCAAGTTGATCCCGCCGAGTTGAGTACCACCAATCACCTGCAACTCTATTTCTCCCCCACCTTGAGGAAACCACCCCCAAGCGCCTAACTTAACTTGGGCTTCTACTCCCATACGTTGCAGTATTGGCAGATAAACTTGCTCAATGTAGGTTACAGTCGGGCTAAAGTTTACATGAGTTCCACCCTTTAGTGTTACCTGAGAATTACCCGTTGCTAGTGCTAAGGGTAAGAGAATTGTCTGTAAAACAAGAGCGATCGCACCCGCAGAACCACCTTCTTGTGCTTTACTCACATCAAAGGTGTAAATTCCAGCTTGCACAGCACTACCTGGAATGAATTCCAACAGCATTGAACCCAAAGCATCACCCCGTAGTTGGGCATTACAAATTCTACCCGCAGCCCGAACTGCTGTTAAGTGTTGTGCTGCTAATCCTGGCTTTTTGCGTCCAGCGCGAATGCCTGTAATCCGTATGGGTTCACCAGTGATGGCGGCTAGACTTAAGGAAGTGCGAAGAACTTGTCCGCCTCCCTCTCCGTAGGAACCGTCAATTTCAATCATGGGCGATTTGGAGATGTTGGATTTTGGATTATCCGAAAAGTAAACGAGTCCACATTAACGCATCTTCTCAAAAGAAAAAATACTTAAGTATGACAGTGTTACAAGAACTATGAATCAATCGTACCCAAGTCATTTGACTTATCAACACTAGAAACTGCGATCGGGACTAATTCCGGCAGCGAAGGCGGTAGAGAAGGCATCGTCGCTATAAATAATAAGCAAGTTTAGTTAATATTTTGGCGATTTAGAAAAACCCTTTTCCTTCATGTGCGATCGCAACAACAAAGATTTATTTACCCTATTTACTAGATAATCGTTCTTTGGTGTAAGCGTAGCCTGCCGAATATTTAGACAAACTTCATCATATCCTCGCACAAAGCATTTTTCATTCCTAGATCACTGCAAATTAACAGGACTTCACCATTGCATCTCCATGTTTTTTTCAATTTGTTGTAAAAAAACTTACCATCTTCAGGACATTTACTGATATCAAGTACTATTTGTAAAGGTTAATTTTAAACAAGTTCACAAGGATTGAGTTACACCGCTTAGAACAGGTTCGGCTCAGTTGTTACATTAGTCCCCTTAAGTTAAGGGTTCAACTCACTAAATTTTCAACCAATTCAACTTTGACCACTGTAACTTTAAGTCCCCAGTTATCAGCCAGGGGTGCATTTTACCATACCGATTTAGCAACCTCCTGACCTCAGACAATGGATAAAGTTTAGAGGAATTATTATGCCAATTTATGATCGTTGTATTGAATATAGCAGATAGATAAAGCTAGCTCACCAAGAGCAGCGATCGAGGCTGCTACAGATGAAGATACGATTCAATTCGACTCCAACTCTAGCAATTACAGAATGTCTAATAACAAGCTCAAAGAAGATAGTAAACATCTCAGTCTTTGTGCTAAACATTCACGTGCTAATCGTTCGATTCCTGTTAATAACACACTAACGATCAACGGTATCTACATCCCCGATTTAACCATTAACGGTTAACAGAAAAAAATTTCAGTTTTACAACAGCGTTTCTATAACCGACGCGATTTCCAGTTGCGATCGAACAACTGTGACTGTCCTGAAAAGTCTAGATATATTACTCGTTCAAATAACTACTTAGCAACTGAATAAAGTTGCTGAGATTGTACTACCAATTTCCCCCCTTACACCCATTCGGAGTAAACAGATGGCTACATACTACGTTTCTGGAACAGGCAATGATAAATCTAATGGCTTAAGCCAGGGAGATGCATTTCGCAGCCTGCAAAAAGCTGCTGACTTGGTGAAGGCAGGTGATACAGTCTACGTGATGAATGGTACTTACACCTCGCCTTACGCCAATATCCTGAGTATTGCAAATAAGCAGGGTACGGCTAATGCACCTATCACCTTTAAGGCACTACCTGGACACACACCTGTTTTAGAAGCAAACGCAAAAAATTGGCAGGCTATATCAATTTCAGGCTCAACCTACATAGCAATTGAAGGCTTAACATTGGTAGGAAATCGGGACAATATTACATTAGAATATGCACTTAGCCAAAAAGACAATCTAAATAATCCAGCAACATCTGGAAATGGTATTTATGTTACGGCCAGCAGTAACAATCCAAATCAACATTCAAGCCATATCACAATTATTAATAATAATATTTCCAAGTTTCCAGGAGGAGGAATTGCAACATCAAAAGCAGACTACATTAGAGTAGAAAACAATGTCGTTACAGGAAATGCATGGTATTCACCTTATGGTACACAAGGTATTACCATGGTTAACCTTTGGAATTCCGATAAAAATACAACAGATTACAAAGTTATTATTAAAGGCAATACTGTTTTTGATAATCAATCATTAGTTCCTTGGAAGCAAGCAGGAAAAATAACTGAAGGTCATGGAATAATGCTTGACACTTCTTATGTTGGAGATGTTGCTTACACTGGTAAAGCTTTAATCAGTAACAACTTAACCTACAACAATGGCGGGGCAGGGATTCAGATTTTCAAAGGAGAAAACCCTGTAGACATTGTGAATAATACAATTTACCAAAATTCAAAAGTAATTTCAGACGGAGAAATTTTCCTTAACTATGCTAAAAATGTTCGAGTCTATAACAATATTCTGTATGGAAGCAAGGGAGAGTCTCTCATTGCCAGCAATCAGTCTACTAATCTTACATTCAACAATAACCTTGCTTATAACGGAGTTTTGAACGTTACAGGTTCAGGGAATATTTTAAACAAAAACCCATTGTTTGTTGATCCAGCGAATGGTAACTTTAGGCTAAAAGGAGGAAGTCCTGCAATTGATGGTGGTTCCAGCCTTTTCAATGGCATCACTACGAACACACCCCACGATGGCGATGGCAACGGCAGTGTATTAATTGATATTGGCGCATACGAAGCCCCCACCAATAAAACTCCTACCCCCGAAATTGAAGTTCTCGATGGCACAGTTGACATTGCAGATAACAGCACTACCGCTATTAACTTTGGCGAGGCCATTCTTGGCAGCACCCTAACCAAAACTTTTACCATTAAGAATACGGGTATCGCTGCACTCAACCTGACTAATCTCAAACTCCCAGACGGCTTTAGTTTGGTAGGAACTCTTCCAGCTACTTTGGCTGCCAAGACTTCGGCGAATATAACGGTGGCACTAAATACGACCACTACCGGAATCTACACTGGCAACTTAAGTTTAAGCAACAACGATGTTAACGAAAGCCCCTTTGACTTTACTATTAGTGGTAAAGTTACTGTTCCCGAAATTCAAGTTCTTAATGGCACAGTTGACATTGTAGATGGCAGCACCACTCCCATTGACTTCGGTGACGCTGCTTTCGGCAGCACCGTTACCAAAACTTTCACTATCAAGAACATTGGTCAAGCTCCGCTCAACCTGAGTACTCTCAAACTCCCCGACGGCTTTAGTTTGGTAGGAACTCTTCCAGCTACCTTGGCTGTCAAGACTTCGACGAGTATAAAGGTGGCACTCAATACGAAGACACCTGGAACCTATTCTGGCAGCTTCAGTTTGACTAACAACGATACTGATGAAAGCCCCTTTGACTTTGCCATCAAAGGTTCAGTTAAGCCCGCTCCTGCCCCCGAAATTCAAGTTCTCAATGGCACAGTTAACATTGCAGATGGCAGCACTACTCCCATTGACTTTGGCAACGTCGCTTTCGGCAGCACTGTTAACAAAACTTTCACCATCAAGAATATCGGTACAGCTACCCTCAACCTGAGTACTCTCACACTCCCTAACGGCTTTAGTTTGGTAGGAACTCGTCCATATAGCGTTACTGCCAATGGTTCGACGAGTATAACGGTGGCACTCAATACAAACACACCTACACCAGGAACCTATTCTGGCAGCTTCAGTTTGACCAACAACGATAGTGACGAAAGCCCCTTTGACTTTGCCATCAAAGGCACAGTTCAACCCGCTCTTGTGAACGAAATTTATCTTCTCAATGGCACTGATAATTCTGAGTACTTAAAAGGCAATGCCCCAGCCAACAAGATTTATGGCTTTGGGGGTACAGACACTATCGTAGGTAATCTAGGAAATGACCAACTTTTCGGAGGCGACGGAAACGATACTCTCTGGGGAGGTGATGGTAACGACCTGCTCTATGGCGATAGCGGTAATGACAAGCTTTCAGGTGACAACGGTAACGATACGCTATTTGGTGGTATCAGCGATGACCAACTATTAGGGGGCGCAGGCAATGACTGGCTTTATGGGGGTGCAGGCAATGATGTACTTACAGGGGGTTACGGCACTGACACCTTTGTGTTAGCTTCTGGTGAGGGTACGGACTCCATTACTGACTTTGCAATAGGTAATGACAGAATTGCCTTGTCAGGTGGTCTCAAGTTCGGTCAATTGTTGATACAGCAACAAGGAAGTCAAGCCTTCATTATGGATAGTTCTGACAATCAAGTGTTAGCGAAGTTGGATAATGTCACTGCAAGTATACTTTTGGCTCAACCTTCCACTTTCATCACTATTTAGTTGTAGTTTTTCACTCTCCCCCTAAAACAAGAGTTTGCAGTACAAGTAAAATTAGGGTTGACTCTTGTGTGGGAAAGTAAAAAATAGTTGTGCAGTTTTTACTGAACTTTAGACTAAATGAGGAATGGTCAAGAAAAAAAGGGGAGTCTGATTGAACACAGCTCCCCTTTTGGCAAAACCACTAAAATTGAAGTACTATTACTCGCCTGCCAACATGACACTTGCTAGACTTGAACAGTTTCGTCAAGTAGCTTACAAATATTTAGGTAGAGCCAAAGACCTGACCTTGGCGTTAACACGGACTTTATTCTATTCTGCCTCCTGAATTCTGTTTGATAAAAATAATTGCATCAAATCTTGAGCAAAGCCTTTGACTTTATTAACATATAAACTATATTTACCCCTCGGCTAACGCCGTCTCCCAAAGGCATAGCTACCGTGCATACACAAGTCGAGTTGGGAATCAAATGGACGGAAAAGAACGCAAAATTTTTTTAAAAATCCTTGATTTTCCGTTATAGCTCTATCAATAATCTGACATGATTGATAATCAGCTTGATAAACTCAAGACTTTGCCTAGTAAGGCTTGTATCTTACCAGGCAAGGTTTTTAGGACGTGTGTATACACCGTAAGGCATAGGGGGGACTACAGGGCAATCGGATTAAAAGCATCTTCATAGAGAATTGGTATAACTTATTACTACCACTAACTGGAGCAAAGGCAAGGTCAAGAGGGAACACAACTTGTTCCCAAAGTCATACAATAGCAATCAATACTATAGAAGTGATCGCTACCGAAGAAAACATTAACTGCAACTTTGAACTACTTGACAGCTATCTTGTTCCTCTAGACCTAAAATTAATGATGAGATTCAGCAAGAGTTAGAAGTAGTATATATGACTGCACTCACTAACGTATAAATACTGAAAAAACCGCCGTTGACCAATTTTGATCCAGATGTGTGTATACGCTTTCCCAGGCAAGGGCAATTTGATCCACTGAGTCACTTAGATTAACGCAGACTTAAAATACTTTTAAATCCCTAAAAGCAATGTTTGCTCATGGAAAAATTTTGCTTTAATCAACCAAATATTAGCATAATTCTTTATATCTACACTAAAACTTTATGAAAGCTATATCAAAGAACACTTAGATATTTTTGCAACCAAAAGCCTATATACTAGACTAGACTTTGATAAATTTGAGAGTTTTGTTAATTGCAACACCAAAAACTATTAATTTTTAGATGAAATACTAGCGTATCTTATAGTCTATAGTTTTTAAAGTTTAGTTAAAACTATATCCAGTATCATCAAAAAAACTGCAAACTTCATGTGGTGCAAAATCAATCGGGGAGTGGAAACATGAATTTACGTAGAGATGCATTGCAAATCCTCAAGGAAACTAGCCGAACTTTTTATATCCCAATTAGTCTTTTACCGCCAGGATTACAAGAAGCAGTAGCATCAGCATATTTGTGTATGCGTGCCATTGATGAAATTGAAGATCATCCCGAAATAGATAATGCGACTAAAGCAAAGCTGTTAAGAAGCATTAGCCTGACATTACAGGCAGGAGTTGATGGCTTCGCAGTAGAGGCTTTCTTTACAGGATTTAATGGGTATGAAAATACCTTAGAAGAAGTTACTCTGAGAATTAGAGAATGGTTGCTGCTAGCACCTGAGACTATTGCACCTCGAATTTGGGATGCCACTGCTGCAATGTCCGACCGAATGGCTTACTGGGCAGAAAGAAACTGGAAAATTTATACAGAATCTGATTTGGATCGTTATACCTTTGGGGTTGCAGGCGCAGTGGGATTGTTACTTTCGGACTTATGGACTTGGTACGATGGAACACAAACGAACCGTACCCAGGCGATTGGGTTTGGTCGCGGTTTGCAAGCAGTTAATATCCTGCGTAACCACACTGAAGATTTAAGGCGTGGGGTAGACTTTTTTCCAGAAGGTTGGAGTGCGGAAAATATGCAAGAGTATGCGCGGCGCAATCTAGCTCTGGCAGAAGCTTACACCAAAGACCTTCCTACCGGCCCAGCCTTAGATTTTTGCCAAATTCCCTTAACCTTGGCTAATGGCACTCTTGATGCTCTTGCTAACGGTAAAGAGAAACTCAGCCGCAGTGATGTTTTTGCACTTATCGAACAGCTAATTAGTGTGAATATGAAAGCGAGCTAAATAGTCTGTTAAAAACTAATGGAGATAATTCTAAATTGCCTCCAAATTCGGGCATCCAAAATCCTACAGCAATTTTTGTAGGATGGGCACTGCCCTCCAATACCAATTTTGGTTGAATCTTGGATGGAAACTTTGATGGGTTTCGAGTACAACTGGGATTTTGGATTCAAAGTCTAAGACTTTAACCTGTTCTAGCAATGTAAACAAGTAACTCAAACATTTATTAATATAAGTATAATCAATTGCATTATTTTTGCTACCGTTTACGTAATACCAGGTAAACTTTAGAAACTCTTCAAAGGATTTCCAGCAAAAATTACCTGGCAAGAATTGATTAATGTCTAAATAATTGAAAGAGAGTGTAACGCTCCCCGTGATTATTCGTGCAGCGAGTTGACAGAGCATGAGCTACTGCTTAAATCCTATCTGTCCCAATCCAGAAAATTTGGTAAATAGCCAAAGTTGTCAGTCTTGTGGCTCGCAACTACTGTTGCGCGATCGCTATCAGGTGATCAAACCATTAGGTCAAGGTGGCTTTGGAGCAACCTTCTTAGCCAACGATCAAGGCTTACCAGGAGAACCGAGTTGCGTAATCAAACAATTACGCCCATCAGGAAGCGCCCCACACGTTTTACAGATGGCTAGAGAACTCTTTGAACGAGAAGCCAAAACTCTAGGTAAGATTGGCAATCATCCCCAAGTACCAAGGTTGCTAGACTATTTTGAAGATCATGAACAATTCTACTTAGTTCAAGAATATATCAGTGGTGATACCTTGCAGGAGGAGGTCAAACTTAACGGCATCTTGACCGAAACTGGAGTCAAGCAATTCTTAAGCGAGATTCTACCACTTCTCCAATACATCCACGAGCAAAAGGTGATCCATCGTGATATCAAGCCAGCCAACTTAATTCGTCGCACTCAAGATGCCAGGATGGTACTTATCGACTTTGGTGCCGTCAAAAACCAAGTCACCCAAGGCGCGATCAGTCAATCAGGGCAAACAGCATTAACTGCTTATGCGATTGGTACTCCTGGTTTTGCACCTCCAGAGCAAATGGCTATGCGTCCAGTCTATGCCAGTGATATTTATGCTCTGGGAGTGACATGTATTTATTTACTGACTAGCAAAACTCCTAAAGATTTAGATTACAATCCCAACACTGGCGAGATGATGTGGGAGCAACTTGTGCAAGTGAGCGATCACTTGAGCAATGTATTACGAAAGATGTTAGAGGTTTCTGTACGTAATCGCTATCAGTCAGCCGCAGAAGTTCTTAGAGCATTGGAAATAGAACCATACTTAGAAAGTTTAGCAAAGGGTTTACTGATTAAATCAGATACTGGTTCTAAAGAGCGAACACACAACTACCTGGAAAATTCTGCTGTTTTATGTAACAACTCTTCTGTTGCTGCCACCAGTGCAGGAGTGGCACAGGTAGCGGCAGCAATTCGTGCCAGACGAGCTAAAGCAGCAGAAGCTGCTGGATCACACCAGGGTTCTGGGATGGGCAAATCAACCACTTTAGCTAACAGCAACAGTAATGGTTTGCAAGTTCAAAATTCTAAAGTTGAGCGTAAGTTAGATACCCAAAGTTTGTTAACCGCTTATCAAAAGGGAAGACGAGATTTTGCTCTTCACAATTTAAGTTTGTTGAACCTGCAAGGTGCTGACTTATCAGGAACAAATTTCCATTCTACTCAATTGCAAAAAACTAATCTCCAGGGAGCTAATCTTCACAATAGTGACTTTGGCAGAGCCAGCCTTAGTAAAGCAAATCTCAAGGATGCTAATTTGACCAAAGCATACTTTAACCATGCTGATTTAGAAGGGGCAGACCTGCGAGGTGCAGACCTCAGTAATGCTTATCTCAGCAATGCTAACCTGCGAGGAGCTAATCTATGTGGTGCTAATCTCACTAGTGCCAAAATTTCTGATGAGCAGCTAGCACTAGCAAAAACAAATTGGATGACCATCCGCCCCAATGGTAAACGAGGCTTATTGTAAGTTGAAAGTTGACATTTTGGAGCCAGTGACTTGCTCTGGCTTCCAGACTATTTCCCTACTTTTTAAGGAGGCTTAAAGAGGATAAAGCCTTAATTTAAACTGTATTATTTCACAAGGCTTCGATTTTATTATTGGCTTGATAAATTAACTCTTATTTTTCTTGATAAAACTCAGATTTATTCAGAATTTACCAATTAGGTGAGAGATCGCAATTTTATTTGATTTGTGAGAATTGGAACCCGCAGATCCCCGAAAACTTTTATAAAATCGGGGATGTTTTTTATCATACAATACGCTTGGGTTAAGCATAAGCGTTAACCTTCTCCCTTGCAGACGCTACACGAACGGGAAATAAGCTATGTTTCTGAACTCAACCTACGCCAGTTTTAGTTTTTAGCCTTAACCCAAGCGTATTGGTTTATCATGAACAACTCAGAATTTTTATAGTTGGTTCGCTCAATAGCGATCGCTCTTGCAAATATGAAGAAATATCTAATTATCTAGCAAAAATACGGAAACGATTAGCAATTCTTCATCAAATCTTTATAATTTTCATCTGTTACAAATAACAAATGATTATTTACAATAAACAATAAAGCATCACAATAGTTTTTCCTAGATATTTCTATGCTTCTTATTGCTATAAACGACAGGGGATCTTGTAAGTAAAAGCTGTAAGATATAACGCTCTTAAGCCATTAAAGTTTTCAGATGGCAGCAGAAAGTGAAAAATTAATTATCCCTGATTGTAGGCTTAAGCAGAATAGTCATAACCGAAATCAGGTAATACAAGGTTTATATATCATGGCTGACTTTGCACAAACAGAAATAGAACGGCGATTAACTTTATATCAAGTATTCCTTAAGTTGTATGAACACCACAGCAGCCTTCTAGATGAAATTCTTCAACTAGAAAACCTATCTCAACCGTCGTTGAAAAAGATGAAGGTACGTTACGTACATGGTGTAGTGGATACGTCTACTGTTTATTTGATGACTAACTTGTGCGACAATCAGACCCAAAGTCTACGACAGTCACAGCAGATATGGACAATAGGTCGTAATCAGAACAGTGGTATTTGCATTGCTGATAATTATATGTCTCGTCGCCACGCGGCTATTCAATATATTGACGATCAAGGCTTCTATTTCATAGACTTCAACAGTACCAATGGCTCATTTGTGAATGGCGATCGCGCTTTAGAGCCGATCAAGCTCGAAGATGGCGATCGCATCCGTCTAGGCAATATGACTTTTGATTTTTTTGTGAATTATACGTGCCGTGTTTTGCCAACTGTAGCAATGGAGTTATTGATGCAGCTTGTGCATCGTAAAAATGACAATCAAGTAGAAATACTTTCTTTTCCGCGTGATAAACAAAAATATATACCTGAGAAAGTAGATGAGAATTTAGAGATTTTCCGAAATTCCCGACTATTTGAGAAGCTTGAACATTATTATGACAACTTCAGTTCAGAACAGAAATCAGAAATTTTAGACCGCTTTTTTAGCAGACAAATACCATAAAATCCCAGTTAAAAAATTGAAAATTGCCATAATTTTCAATTTGGTGAAATATATACAATTCGTAGGGGCACAACAATTAACATTGTTGTGCCCCTACTTTTACCTGATTAGAACTAGAAATGCCTAACGAATAACTGATCAATCCTTTACAAAAAGTGGGTTAGCTATTTTTGGAACCCACTACATATTCAAAATTTCAGATTAATAAATCCACATTCCTTATTCTTCTGGTTCTAAATCGACATCTTCCTCTTCATCTTCTTCACTGGCTTTAGCTACAGAGTTAGCAGAAACAACAGCGCCTTTATCTAGCTTTTCACGCACCAGTTTCTTAATTTCTTCAGCGAATTCAGGCTTTTCTTCTAGATACTTAATGGCGTTGTCTCGTCCTTGGGAGATATTATCGCCATTGTAACTATACCAAGCCCCCTTGCGGACAATAATGGAAGTTTCTTCTGCCAAGTCTACAATACAACCCAAGGTAGAAATCCCTTTACCAAAAATTATGTCAAATTCCGCTATTCTGAAGGGCGGCGCTACTTTATTTTTGGCGACTTTGACTTTAACGCGATTACCAAATTCATCTGTACCTTTCTTCAAGGTTTGAATTCGACGAATATCCAAACGCACCGAAGCGTAAAATTTCAATGCATTACCTCCAGTCGTGGTTTCTGGGCTACCGTAGGTAACACCGATTTTTTGCCGCAACTGGTTAATGAAAATTACTGTACAACCAGATTTACCAATGTTGCCCGTAATTTTACGCAGGGCTTGGCTCATCAACCGCGCTTGCAAACCAACGTGAATATCACCCATATCGCCTTCAATTTCAGCACGGGGAACCAGTGCTGCTACTGAGTCAATGACTACAATATCAACCGCAGCAGAGCGTACAAGCTGATCGACAATTTCCAAAGCTGATTCACCAGTGTCAGGTTGGGAAATCAGCAAATTGTCAATATCTACACCCAATGCCGCAGCATAAGTAGGATCAAGGGCGTGTTCAGCATCAACGAAGGCAGCAATACCGCCATTTCTTTGCACTTCGGCGAGCGCGTGTAGCGCTACTGTAGTTTTACCGGAACTTTCCGGGCCATAAATTTCTATGACCCGACCCTTGGGTAAACCACCACCCAATGCTAAATCTAGGGTAAGCGCTCCACTAGAAATTGTTTCCACCCGCATCCGGGTAGCGTCACCCAGGCGCATGATTGCCCCTTTACCAAAGCTGCGCTCAATCTGGTTTAGCACCATAGTCAGTGCTTTTTGCTTGCCGGAAGTATCGGTGTTGATAGCCATTTCTGCCTCTAATGCCTCTAATCTAAATATATGGTTTTAAGGAGTGTCGGTGTCGGAGTTTGAGTAGAACAGATATACTATTTTAACCAGAAAATTCTGGAATAGGACTTCTCAAATCAAAAAAGGGTGTGACAAGATCGTAACTCGATCGCTACCAGATTAGGGTAGTTTTGCACAATGATACCAACTTGCATTCAGAGATAGCTTTTTTGGCTGGGTAAGCAAGGGTTTCAAAGAAAAATAAATTACCTAAACAACCCTGTCAGTAGAACCGTACTTGTGAGTATTTGCGGAGGTTGCTCAATTAGGAGCGATCGCCATGCCAATCAGCATATCATCGGTAAGGGCTTCATTGGTCAAAGGGAAGAGATAGACGGCTTGTAGTTTAGTGTTGAAGGGATTTCAATTAGGCAATTTCCAGCTACCAGATGTTTGGCTTGCACTTCGGTTTACTTGAGGGGGAAGGCAATTTGCTGTTGTTTAGGAGTTTGAATGTATGAGTACAGGGTTGGCGTTCTAGGGTATGAGTTATATTAGTAACCTCACGCTATAGTTTTCTGTATGTAACATCAGTATGTTTGTCTAATGGAAATGCCCAGTGCTTAGTTTAGTGATGATTGAATGTGAAATACCGCTTTTCGCTAGAAGATATGCTGTAATTCTTAGTCTAATTCATCGTATAGCGTAATATTTTATAATTTATCAGCCTATCCACTCAGATCCGAATTATTGATAAGTTTCAGTTAAAATCTCATAGATGTTAAAGATAGCCTGTCTTGACGCTGAGTTGAGCTATTAGGTAGGTTGAAGTCATAAGAGAGAGGTAAAATGGAAAACAAGATCAGCTTAGAAGAGTACAAAGAATGGGCAAAGCATAGTCTATCAAGTGATTTTAATGATCCGAGAATTGAAAGGCTTTATGAAACAAATACAAGTAATATCTACAATGCAATAATGCAGCATAAGTTTTTTGTTTTTTTCTCAACTCAGGCTTCAATTTGGAAAACAGAATATAGTCAGAAAACCTCTTCAGAACTTTTCATGAATAGCCATGAGGTAAAAATGGTTACGAAACCGTATTTGTCTGCTATTGAAAAAACATATAGATTGAATATTCTATGGAATAAAAACTTTCCAGGATTGCCTAAAAATGGCTGGATAAATCACCAAAATATGTTTACCCAGTTCAATGATATTGTTCGTTGTACTTTGGTGTGCCGATTTATAGATGGGCCTGGTTTTGTTGCAAATAGGATTATTGAATATGCAAAATTTCATAAATTAAAGTACAGAAAATATAGCCAAGAACGTGATGATGGATACTATGCGTATCATGTTTATGTTTCATTTCCTGCAAAGATTTATGATATAGACTGGAATGCAGAAGATATCAATATTGAAGCAGAGATACAGATAACAACTCAATTACAAGAAGTATTAAAGGAATTAACGCACAAATTTTATGAGAAACAACGCATTTCTCAGGATAAAGATACAAGTAAGTGGAAATGGGATTTTTCGTCCAGTCGTTTTAAAGTAGGTTACTTAAGCCATACTCTACATCTTTTAGAGTCAATCATTTTAGAATCAAGAGAGAAAGTGCTAGAGGGTAGTTTAATTGATGATGTAGAGGAGGATAACAATGGCTAGAAATTACATTATTGCCTACACACTTAATAATATTTTTCACATGATGGAAAATGGTAGCCTTACAGTTCCTGCTTTCCAACGTCCATACGTATGGAGTACAAAAGCGGTTAAAGACCTTTTTGAGAGCATTAACAGTGGTTATCCAATTGGAATGCTAATAGCAGTCGAACATGATTCAGATCATTTCGAGAGTGCCTCTAGTGAATTGAGTTTGTTCCCAAAAGCTGACTTAAATAAGTTTGTCTCGTCGAAAATACTTTGGATATTAGATGGTTCTCAAAGACTAACTGCTCTCTATAATGTTTTTTTGGGAAATAATGAACGTTTTACACTTCTATACGATTTAGAACAAAAAAAGTTTATTTTTCCGCAAGAAGGGCAAGATAAAACTAAATTATTGAATATGTCATCACTCTTCAAAACTGAAGAGTTTATGCAGAGGCAGGCTAATATTGCAAAATTTGATGATAATGAAGCATTATTAGATGAATTATATGCAGTACACAATAGGTTCAAAGATTATCAAGTTCCTATTCAAGTAGTTGCAGAAGTAAGCGATAAAGACATAGTTAATATTTTTGCTGCACTGAACACCTCTGGAATAACTCTCAGCAAAGATGAGATTAAACGAGCAATGAAGTATAAAAAGTCTAATTAAATCTCGGTAATATTGACCTAGAAATAGGTAATCACATTTAGTGATAAAATAAATTTTCAGCACTAACTATTTGTCAAGTTATTGTAATTATTAGCTGAGGAGAGATCACAATTAAACCTTGCTTACAGTCTGCTCATCTCTTGCAACCGAAATTTGCAAGAGATGAGCAGATATGGTTTTTGAACAAGCTGCTTAAGTTACGTTGAGTCCGTCCAAAATGATTAGTACGAAGGCTTTTATATCTGTATTAGAGAATTTAGCTAATGGCTAAACTTGATGCCACTTCATCCATCACCATTGTCACTATAAACGCCAGTTATCTAGCCTTAGTGAATAATCTAAATCCTGAATCCTTCGATAATGAGATAAATTACCAGTAACTAAAGTTAGATTATGATGGATGGCAATTGCTGCAATCATACAATCAGGATAACCAATTCTTTTTCCGGTTGTCTCTAAATCAGCGTAGATTTTTCCTGCTAATACTGCTTCTGTTAAGTCAAAGGATAATATTTCCTGTGAAGCCAGTATAGTTAAAAATTGCTGAAGACGTTTTTCTTGCTTACGTTTTTGCCAGCCTTCTACAATTTCCATGACTGTAATTGCAGAAATGGTATATTTATCAAACTGATTTAAGTAACTATTGGCTTTGACAATAATACGAGGATTTACTCGTTTAATAATTTCTGAAAGAATATCCGTATCAAGTAGGGACTTTTCTACTTTATTCATCTGCTCCAGGATATCCTCTTTTTTCCATCGCCTCAGCAACAATTTCATCAACAATTTCTGGAACATCAGCATATAATCCCATTAAAGGATCGTTTTTCTCCTGAACTTCTGCTAAACGTTCAATTACGTGACTAATCAATTCTGATAAGGTTGATTGATTGACTATTGCCAGAGTTTTTGCTCGTTCAAAGGTGAGTCTGTCTAGTTCAAGTTCTATTTTTTCCATTATCGTTTTAAACTCTATATAGTGATTAATTTAAGTCTAATAGATTTTTGGGATATTTTCAGTTTGATTATTCAACAAAATAGTTATCAATTAATGTTATTTGCTAAGATTTGATTAGGCTTTTGCTTTTGTATATCTTTGATGACTTTCGACCTTCCCGACTCTCTGATTCTCGATACAGCGCTTTCAGTTTCTGGATTAACTGACTATATCCGTTTTCTGTTAGAGCAAGATGAACAATTGCGGCAAGTTTGGGTAACTGGCGAAGTTTCCAGTGCTAACCACCATCGCAGTGGTTTATTTTTTACGCTGCAAGATACCGATCGCACCGCCGGAATTAAATGTGTGGTATGGAATAGCCAATTGCCAAAACTCGCCCAAATGCCAGTTGCCGGTGAGCAAATAATTATTTTGGGTAGTATTCGCCTATATCCACAACGGGGAGAGTATCAGTTATCAGTTTGGCAAACTTTACCTGCTGGTGTTGGTTTACAGGCGTTGCGCTATCAACAACTCAAAAATCGCTTGCTGGCAGAGGGATTGTTCGACGCGCAAAGAAAGCGATCGCTCCCCATCCATCCCCAAACGATCGCTGTTGTCACTTCCCCAACGGCTGCTGCTTGGGGTGATATTCAAAAAACTCTCAAGCAAAGGTATCCAGGTTTACACGTTTTATTTTCTCCGGCGACAGTACAAGGTGAGCAAGCGCCTGAATCTATCGTGAATGCAATTGAGCGAGTGGAAAGAGATGGCCGCGCCGAAGTGCTAATTTTATCGCGGGGTGGTGGCGCGGTGGAAGAGTTAGCCTGTTTTAATGATGAACGAGTGGTGCGATCGCTGGCTAGTTGTTCTATTCCTGTAATTACTGGTATCGGCCATCAACGAGATGAATCTTTAGCAGATTTAGTCGCAGATGTATGTGTGCATACACCCACTGCGGCGGCGGAAATGGTTGTGCCATCACTTTCAGAGTTGTATACTGATCATCGGCAGCGAGTTGTGGCTTTATATGAGGCGGTGCATGACTCTGGGGAAAATGCTGAAAGTAAACTGCAAGGATTACGGAATCGTTTGCGACGTTTGCGGTTAGATCGGCAAGTGCAGCAGGAGGTGGAAAAGCTAACTTGGAAGCGTCAGCATTTGGTGCAAATTACGATTGGGCGATCGCAGCAAGCGGCGCAGTA
This sequence comes from Nostoc sp. UCD121, assembly GCF_014222285.1. Classification (GTDB taxonomy): domain Bacteria; phylum Cyanobacteriota; class Cyanobacteriia; order Cyanobacteriales; family Nostocaceae; genus Nostoc. The sequence continues at coordinate 1,090 of NZ_JACKZS010000046.1, read as the reverse complement.
TTTAGAATTATTGCGGCAAAAGTTGGCTAGTCTTGACCCGAAAGCAGTGTTACAGCGTGGTTATGCGGTGGTGAGAAAGGAAGATGGCGCGATCGCTCGTTCGACGGCGGAGTTGGCTGTGGGAGAAGATTTGTTGATTCAGTTGGGGCAGGGTGGGGTTAGAGTGAAGGTTGTAGAAGTAAACGAACCGTAGAAGTAAACGAACCGCAGAGGCGCAGAGGGCACGGAGAGATTAATGGTTAAACGTAAAAGTGCTTCTAGTTCTGATTCGATGGAAGGTTGGAATTATGAGGCGAAGGTTGCTGAAATAGAGGGAATTATTACTCGCATTGAGACGGGTGAGTTAGAATTGGAAGCGGTGTTTGACCAATTTGCCAGTGCTGTTGAGTATTTGCGTCAGTGTGAAAGTTTTTTGCAGCAGCGACAGCAGCAGGTGGATTTGTTGATTGAAACATTAAGCGAAGAATAGAAGCCAGATTTTTTAGTCTAGGTAGTTCACTAAGTTAAATATAATTAAAAAGCTAAACTGGTTAAAATAATCCGTAATACTTCTCTACGAGAGGCTGTGCCTTAAGCGTAGCTATGCCGCAGGCTTTACGGCTACGCTCAGTACAAGTTCGTAATTCGTAATTCGTAATTAAGTTTTCTAATCGGGATTTTACCCCAACACAAAACTTACTTATTTATTGAACCGGGGGACTTAAACCCACGGACAGAAGTTAAAAATAAATAATTTTTAGTATCAATATTTTTTAGCAATTTTCCACTTTCACTCATATTTAAATCTTCCCAATCCCCAATCCCCAATCCCTAATTCAGAGTTCCAATGAGGAGTTTGAGAAGCTAAGAATGACTGATGAGACGATTGATTTAACGAACTGCGATCGCGAACCGATCCACATTCCAAATCTGATCCAGCCTCACGGAGTTTTACTGGTTTTGCAAGATCCCACCTTGGAAATCATTCTGACTTTTCACGGGATGTGGAAAAGAAAGAATGGTTCGCGATACTCTATCGCGAACCAATTCCTATTCTTTATTATATTTGGAAGTTTCTTCGACTAAATCTTTTAAACCCTGTCTGAGAGCC
>NZ_JACKZS010000444.1 GCF_014222285.1 Nostoc sp. UCD121 | reverse complement strand
TAGGGCTTGCTGGTTAAGACTGAAACCCTTGTATAAATAGTGATTGAAGTCTATAAATCGAACAAAAGTGCAAGGCAATTGGGTAAAATGGGTAAAAATTCTAACATAAACATAAAAAATGTATCGAAAAATTGAGGCTATACCTACCCCAGTAGAAAAGTTTGAACTGCCATTTGAGGGGCAGTTGGCAGAAGATAATAGATGGGTAATAATGGCGAATTTAATTCCGTGGTCAGAATTTGAAGATGAGTATGCGAAACAATTCACGGTTGAAATGGGGGCACCAGCAAAGTCTTTTCGGACAGCCATAGGAGCTTTAATAATCAAAGAAAGATTGGGATTAAGTGATAGAGAAACAGTAGAACAAATAAGAGAAAACCCATATCTACAATACTTTATCGGATTAAATAGCTATAGTAATGAAGCACCATTTGAGGCATCAATGTTAGTTCATTTTAGAAAAAGAATAGATATTGAATTAGTGAATAGAATGAATAGAAGTATGGTGAATAATAGCGAATAGAAAATCAAAGAATCAGAAACAGCAAAAAAGTTATTAGCGCTGGAGAAGAAGAAATAAATGAAGAGAAAAATCGGGGGAAATTAAAATTAGATGCAACTTGTGTACCAGCAGATATAAAATATCCGACAGATTTAGGATTACTAAACCAAGCAAGAGAGCAGACAGAAGAAATAATAGATATTCTGTATGAACAATTGGATGAAAACGAAAATAAAAAACCGAGAACTTACAGAAATACAGCTAGAAAAGAATATCTAAACGTCGCTAAAAAACGACGACCATCGAAAAAACAAAGAAGAAAAGCCATAAGAAAACAACTACAATACCTGAAAAGAAACTTAGCACATATAGATAGACTACTAGCAGTCGGAGCCAAGCTAGAGTGGCTAAGTAGCCAAAAACATAAAATACTATTAGTGGTAAATGAAGTATATCGACAACAATTATTCATGCATGAAAATAGTCTTTTTCGTGTTGACAATAGAATAGTGAGTTTAACACAACCTCATGTCCGTCCAATCGTGAGGGGAAAAGCTGGTTCATCAGTGGAATTTGGAGCTAAGTTATCAGCTAGTTGTTACGAAGGATATGTATTTTTAGACCGGATTAGTTGGGATAATTTTAATGAATCAGCTGATTTAAAGGCACAAGTAGAAGCGTTTAAAACTGCAACAGGATACTACCCAGAATCAGTACATGTAGACCAGATTTATCGAAACAAAGAAAATAGAAAATGGTGTAAAGACAGAGGAATCAGAATGAGTGGTCCAGCATTAGGACGACCACCAAAAAATATTAGCAAAGAGACCAAAAAGCAAGCGCAATTAGACGAGAGAGACCGTAATTGTATTGAAGGTAAATTTGGAGAAGCAAAAAGAAGATATAGTCTCGACCGAGTGATGACCAAACTTTCTAATACTTCTGAAACAGCCATTGCTATAACTTTTCTAGTCATGAATATTTCCGCATTACTGCGGCGGATTATCATGACTTTTTTTTGTATCTATTTTGGAAAAAACACAGTATTTCCTATTTTGAGATTTGGATGATTAGAAAATATTATATGTGCTCAAATCGGCTCACATAATAAATTATATTTTCACTTACAAGCATTGTTAATTGATTCTTGATCTGGCTTAAATACGACTTTTTCAGCAAGCCCTA
>NZ_JACKZS010000443.1 GCF_014222285.1 Nostoc sp. UCD121 | reverse complement strand
TCGCAAAGAATGTTTTTAATTTTTCGCCCACAAGAAGCGAGGTTTGTACCTTTTCTTCCTTCTGCCCTCTGCCCTCTGCCCTCTGCCTCCTGCCTTTCTTCTATCAATTTTCTGAAACTAAAATACTCCCAGCAACCTTTATTAAGCCTCTACTTTTACACCCTTCCAGAAGGCTATATAACCCTCAATATTCTTAGCCTTCTCCTTAGTGCTGGGATAGTACCAAGCAGCATCTTTATTGGTTTGTCCATCAACCTCAATACTGTAGTAGCTAGCAACACCTTTCCAAGGACAAGTACTGTGGGTATTACTGTCTGTGAAGTACTCCTTGTTAATGGAGTCAGCAGGAAAGTAATGGTTGTTTTCCACTACTACGGTGCGATCGCTTTCGGCTAAAACTGCGCCATTCCAAATTGCTTTCGGCATAAGTGAGTTTGCAAATAAACTATACACTTAACATTTTGACACGATCGGCTTATTTTATCCTCCTGAACGCCTAACTTACACCAGAGTCCATCCAACCTCCAATCAATAATCAATAAGGTTTAGAGAAAATTTTGCAATGCCAGTATTAATTAGCATCACTTTTGTTTATCAAATTGAAAATTAAAAGTATTTGCTTCTATCGGAAAGATTTCCTAGCATATTGGTATGGAAGCTTAAGTACCTAAAAAAAGTTGGATTTTAGTTTATAGCCGAAAGTAAAAAATCTCTATAAGGGAAGATCATTATTACATATATATGAGCGATCGCACCTTTGAGAATGGCTAGCAAACAAGATATTTGATTTGGCGCGCTTTTGCATTTTCTAAGTTTTTACTTACTAAATCTTTTACAAATTTTCAACTCCTGATAGTGGGGTTAATTTGACTTGGCTATTTGGTGTAATTAACAAATAAAGCTATCAAATAAACTGAGTTAAAAATGTTGAGATTTATAAAAAAGCAGACTCTGCAACTAAATAATACTGACTGGTGTACTTCGTTTTAATTAAGGATAGCTGTATGAAAATTCCAAACTTGATAAATTCTACACATTTTGTTGCTTGGATTAATTCTATACCTAAAATTACTAGTGTTCATAAAGCCAATAATAAAAAAAGTGGCGCATCAATGAACACAGCCGTCAACTCTGACGTTTTATCTAGCTATTCCAAGAATGTAAATTCTCTCAAATCATTTGATACTGCTTTAATTGCATATCAAATGATGGGACTGAGTAATTTTGATGAAAGAAGATAGAGAATAAATTTCAAACATCTATGATTGCTAAAAAGCAGGATTTTGTTAATAAATGAAACTGATGAATCTAGCACAATTTAGGGAAAAATTATGAAACTGACGAATTTGATAAATTCTGCAATTGTCGCTGCCTGTATTGCTTTTGCGCCTGGAATTGTTGACGCTCAAACAGTTAATAATAGTGGCAGACAAATCAACAGAGATTCGCAAAATGCCAGCTATCTTCAACCTTTCAATGTTGCTTTTCTAGCTTATCAAGGTGCTTTCAGAGAACAGGGTATTCCCAGTGCGGGTACTTTGCTATCTGAATTCCAAATAGGAAACCTGACAGCGAAAGATATAGTACAAGCTGCTATCAAGGCTAATAAATTACCAACGCAAGTTTTGAACGATCGAGGTTATGTTAATGCGGTCGAATCGCAGGTGACATCAATGATCAATGGTAATGACATAGGTAGCTAAAGATGAGTAAAAAAGCAGGGGGCAGGGGAGCAGGGG
>NZ_JACKZS010000442.1 GCF_014222285.1 Nostoc sp. UCD121 | reverse complement strand
ATTACAATGATATTATTCTTTTGGTAAAGCAATAATAGCAAAACCTTACGCACAGTACGCCAAATTTGGCAGAAAGTTTTAGACGATAATTTGCTATATTTAAGTGCATGAGAGTTGGTGAATAAAAAATTTGTTGCTGTCATTGTCTTATCAAAAATTTTTAACTCGGCATCAAACCAAAGCGAGTTTGATGTCGGCGTTAAACAATGACTTCAATATTTTTTGGGGGTTGTTCAATAGTCGTCGAGTTAAGTTATGTTTTGCTGATGGCAGAGGTGAGCGATGCTAACAGCTGCTAACGTGTCATCAGAGATGGCAGTCAACTACTTCATCAAGAACTACTATCACCAAGGCAAGTCACGCTGGAGTGGTCAAGGTGCAGAGAAGCTTGGTTTATCAGGAGCAGTTGAAAATCAGCAAGCGTTTAAAAATGTCATCTCTGGGCTTTCGCCTAATGGTCGTGAGCAACTTAATGCCAGAGTACTAAAGCCCGACCAACGCAGAGCAGCGTTAGACTGTACATTCTCTGCCCCCAAGAGTGTGAGCCTAATGGCGTTGGTAGGTGGAGATGAAAGATTAATTGCCGCGCATCATCAGGCATTAACAAAAGTATTAACGTTGATGGAACAACGTTACGCAATAACTAGAGTGACACAAGGAGATTCTCGTCACAGGGTAAACACAGCTAACTTGGTGGTTGCAGAGTTCGACCACATCGAGAGTCGCTCCTTAGACCCCCATCTCCATACCCACTGCTTAGTCATGAACACAACCCAAGCAGACGGTAAGTGGATGAGCTTGGTCAATAATGAGATATTCGCCAACAAGAAATTCCTGGGTATGGCATACCAAAGTTATCTGGCAACAGAAGTAATCAAGTTGGGGTATGAGGTCGAGCCACGTCAACATGGACAATTTGAGATCAAGGGGTTCAAGGAACAAGACTTAGAGGCGTTTTCAAAACGGCGGCAGCAAATTATTGCGGCGGGTGCATCAACTACATGGGCAGAACGCGAAAAAATCTGGGATAATACTCGGCAGTGCAAGCAAAAGGTAACAGAATCGGAACTCAAATCACTGTGGAATGAAGAAGCTGCGGCACTGGGCATCAATTTCTCTCTTCCTGTTGAGCCAAATAGTTTTGTACAAGATTCTCTTTCACAACAAACTCTAGAAGATGCACTCGATAATGCAATTGCTCATTGTAGTGAGAGGAATGTCGCTTTTAAGCAGGAGGATTTGGAGAAATTCATCCTTTCTGAAAGCCTCTTCACTGATGTGACTGCAATTGAGCCATTGATCAAGCAACATCAGGAGTTAATTGTTCTGCCTTACGTGCAGATGCAATACACAACATGGGCAGCAGTAAAGCGAGAACTGGCTACTATTGAATTAATGCAGTCGGGACAAAGTAAAGTAAACCCTATCTGCTCAACTCCAGTAATTGAAAGTCAGTTGGATAAAACCTCACTAAACCTTGGGCAGAGGCAGGCAGTTAGTCTAGCTGCAACGACGACAGACCAATTCATTGCGTGGCAAGGGGTAGCTGGTGCTGGTAAGACTTTTGCCCTCAAAGAATTAAACGCGATCGCACTCGCCCAAGGCTATACAGTCAAAGCTTTTGCCCCTTCATCAATGGCGGCTAAGGTATTAAGTGAGGAGCTAGGCATACAAGGCGAGACTGTAGCCAGTTTATTAGTGTCTGAGCCAGCACCCCTAATTGAATCAAATCAGATTTGGATTGTGGATGAGGCAGG
>NZ_JACKZS010000441.1 GCF_014222285.1 Nostoc sp. UCD121 | reverse complement strand
CTCCCGGTTCGCCCATTTTTTAATGAGTTAGGAAAAGTAGATAGTCAAAAGTATACCGAAGGACATATTCCCAAAAAGACTAGATTAGGTATATGTTCGCACTTATGGCTAATGAACCCATAATCACAAACGAACGAGTTGATGATATACCTATACTTCTAACTCAAATAGAGCGTATGGGCGTACAATCGCTAATCGATAAACATTTTCCCAGACACGGAAATTGGCAAGGTCTAAGTCTGGGAAGTGTAGCAGTAATTTGGTTAGCACACATATTATCGCAAGCAGATCACCGTTTAAATCACGTCCAAGCCTGGGCTTCTAAGCGGTTAGAAACATTGAAAACATTTTTTGGAGAAGAGTTAGGTGAACTTGACTTGACGGATGATCGTCTAGAAGCCCTATTACGTTATCTTGACAGGGATAGCGACTGGTACTCATTTGAGTCAGAACTTGGAGGTAACTTGCTACAAGTTTACGATATCAAACCAGAACGAGTTCGTATGGATAGTACAACAGCTTCAAGTCACTGTGGGATTAATTCTGAAGGGTTATTCCAATGGGGCCATAGCAAAGATCATCGTCCAGACTTGGCACAAGTGAAAATAATGTTATCGACATTAGACCCTTTAGGAATGCCAATTGCAGCTGAAATACTATCAGGGGAAAAAGCCGACGATCCGTTATACATCCCGGCAATTGAAAGAGTACGTTCAACGCTAAAACAGTCAGGGTTACTATATATTGGCGACTGTAAAATGGGTTCAATTGCGACGAGGACTCATATTGTATCTGGTGGGGATTTCTATCTTTGTCCTCTCAATGCAAAACAAGTCCCATCTAAACAATTAATTGAATATCTTCAACCAGTTTGGGATGGTAAACAAGAATTAACAACTATTGATTATGATTATGCTGATGGGAAAAATAAAGAAATTGCTAAAGGGTTTGAAATAGATATTTCTCAAACAACAAAGATTCATGGTAATGAATTGACTTGGAATGAGCGACAAATAGTTGTACGTTCTTTCGCAATCGCAGAAACAGAAGAAAAATCTTTACGCGACCGCTTACAAAAAACGAATAATGCTCTGGAACAGCTTAAAATACCTTGTCGTGGCAAGAAAAAGTTAACCACGATTGACTCATGCCAGTCTGCTGCTAATGCTATTCTCAAACGTTATCGTACCAGTGGACTTTTTAAACTTGACATTCAACTTAGTATTTCTCGAAAAATTAAGAGGCGATATCTTGATACACCTTCTCAAATAGTAGAAGAAACTTCGATAAATCTGGATTTTGAAATTGATGAAGATGCAGTTTTAAGACAAATTAAGTTGTTAGGCTGGCGAGTCTACGTTACAAATCAAACAAAATCTCTGTTGTCTTTGAAACAAGCTGTTCGTGCCTATAGAGATGAGTATTTAACTGAACGAGGATTTGCTCGACTTAAAGGCTTTCCTTTATCTTTAACTCCAATTTATTTGCAGCGTGAAGATCATATTACAGGATTAATTCGCCTACTTTCAATTGGGTTGCGTGTTTTGACCCTTTTAGAGTTTCAGGTTCGTCGCAATCTGGAGCAAAATAAGGAAAAGCTAACTGGACTTTATATTGGTAATCCTAAACGAGAAACTGCACGTCCTACTGCTGAGATACTTCTTGCTGCATTTAAGGAGATTACCCTGTTCTTAATTGAGGTTAAAAACGAAGTTTATGCTCATTTGACTGCCCTTTCACCCTTACAGCAACGTATTCTTGTTTTACTT
>NZ_JACKZS010000440.1 GCF_014222285.1 Nostoc sp. UCD121 | reverse complement strand
GCAATTCTTGTGACGAGAAAGCCGTCCACGCCGGGGAGAAAGTAAACCAGCCCAGACGGAATGAAAACCACCCCAAAGTGGAACAAATCCACGCCGATTTGGAATCATTCCAAAAGAATGGTCAAAAAAATGAGGATTTGCAAGGGTTCCAAAAACCTAACAACGTTTCTAACTACCCGTTAACTACCTACCAACAACCAACTAAGGTTGTTGGTATGGTAGTTGGTTCTGACGCGCCAACTGAAAATCCGCGTGTTGAGGAGACGGCTCATGCGCCCTTGAGGGGCGCGTCGCCTTCACATATCGAAAGCGCGTCAGAACTTGAAGAATTGCCTGTGGCAATAGACTGTACATCGCTGGCACTTGTGGAAGCTGCACGAAGTAATCCCGCTTCGTTGCTAGCTGAAAACCAGGACTGTGACGTTGAAGCAATATTCCCTCATGAGGGTACTTGTTCCGCCGCGCCCGTTACCCAAAATGAAGAATATTTAAGTTCAGCCATCGCTAATCAAACACAGGGGCAAGCAGAACAAAGTAATTGCGCTTCGTTGTCAGGAGAAAATCAAGATTGTGGTTTTGAGCCGAAAGACTGTGATGAAGGCACAAGTTCGGCCGTACCCGTGTCATTAAATCAAAGTGAGATATTTGAATGGTTGGATAGAGCAAACGTTGGAGAATGCCCCCCATTGTGGGTAATTCAATATTTGCTAGACAGCAAGTATTATGCCAGCATGAGGGCATCAATCAGCAAGTTTGAGAAGCAGTGGAATCTATCTGTAGTTAATTATCAGGTGCAAAAATCTAGTAAGGCGTTGTTTACCACCGTTCGCGGAGCGTCTCGTAGAGAAGACATCGCCATGAGATCCAAAGCTAGACTATTGCGAATGGAGAAACTGAAGATGGCTTCTCAGGTTGGGGAAAATCCTGGTTTTGACTTCCTCCAACAATGCTGTCATGATGATCCGGCTTTGCAGATTGTGATCAAGAAACTGCTGGCGAAGTTTCCGCAGTGGGGGATTGCGATCGTGGATGGGGTGTTGGTTCAATGAGAGGGGTAGCGATGTCTATAATGCACTAATCAAAATTACGTTTGAGATCGCCTATCTCAAAGAAGCACTGCGGACTTGGAAAGGCGTTAAGTCACCGGAAGCTGTGTTTTTTGCGGCTTATAAGGAGAGACAGAAACCAGAGTCTGCATAAATGAAATATTACGTTACGGTTAAACTCAATCCTTAGTGGAGTATTCACTTTGACATCAATGAATCAAAAAAAGATACATTACAACTAGCAAAGCGAGAGAGGAGAGAAACCTCTTGGAAACGGAGTCCAGTAGTAGGTAAATATCCGTCAGGTGTTTTTTCTTGTTGTAATTGATAATTGATTTCATTCAACTCAATTTCTTCTAATTCACCTTCACTAATCCACCCCACTGTTTGCCAAAACTTGATCACAGGTGCAAGTCTTGCTTGTCCAATTGAGCCACTCTGAAGCCAGATTTCTTTTTGCCTTCTAAATCCAAATTTAGCATCACTGTATTTTTCCCACAAAGCGTTTACAACATATAAATCCTCAAGCGGAAAATTCTCAAAATCGCTTCTCACAAGAATTTGGATTCCTTTTTTACCCATCTTTTGAGTCATCAAACGATAGGTTTCCTCATCCGCTTTTTTCCAATCTTTGGCTTCAAGTAATTTTTGAATTGGAGTATAGTGGATAAAAAGATACTTAATTAAAGAACATATAACATCATTAGTCGTAAAATCAGTATTTTGT
>NZ_JACKZS010000439.1 GCF_014222285.1 Nostoc sp. UCD121 | reverse complement strand
AAAAGAAACAGACCAGCTTCTCCAATACCTACTCCAATCAATGATGAATTAAATCCTCAAAATAGCTCATGTTTTGACAAACTTGATCTGTACCACAACAAAAGTGTTGACCCAAGAGCGATCGCAATTTCTTTTAAGCAGTTGGTAGAGAATCACCCACAGGCAGAATTACGAATTGTAGGGATGGAGGCAGGAGGCAATGATAAGTTTTTAGTTCGTGCGGAAACCGCAGCTACATCTAACAAGTCTGAACTTAGTACTGAATATTTTGAAACTTACAATGATATAAAAAGCTTGCCAGAGCAACAAATTAAAGTATTAATGGATGAAAAAGATAGCAGAATTAGTAGTTTAGAAACTATGGTAAATACGGCGCTACAAAGCCCTAAGTTTTATGCAGAAAATTATAATAACCAAGGAGATACAACAATGGCTAGCGATCGCAATATCAACACAAGTGGCGGCAACTATAACGAGCGCATTGAACGCGATTATATCCAAGGTAATTACTACGCTGCTGGACAGCCCCAAAGCCTTGCCCAAGCTGCTGCCGAGATTCAGGTATTGTTAAAACAGTTAGAGCAAACTTACCCAACCACTACTACATCACAGCAAATGGTAGTAGCAGCAGAAGCCATAAACCGCATCGAAAGCAACCCCACTTTGAAAAAACGTGCAATAAATGCAGCCAAAGAAGGCGGTTTAGCAGCTTTAGAGAAAGCTATTGACAACCCAGCAGGTGCTTTTATTGTTGGTGCTATCAAAGGCTGGCAGGAAGTAGATGCAGAAGATTGAGGGAATTGAATTAACATACTTCTAAGTTCATAGTTTACCAACCCGCAGCTTCTAGGCTGAAAATTTAGCTCATGCAAAAATATGGAAGAGCCGAAACCGCCTGAAAACCGCAATATCAATACTGGAGGAGGTAATTATAACGAACGGATTGAAGGCGACTATATTCAAGGTAATGTTTTTCAAAATATTTTTAATACTTTTAGTGGGCAGACAACAGCACCAATAGGCGACCCTGCACGACCAAAGAACGAACGGATACTACTAGCAGCAGTCAAGGAAGAAGTTACTTCCCGATTAAGGCAGTCTCTACACAATGCTGTGCTAATTAATCTGGGCAAGGAGCCGCAACCTCAACAAGTAAAACGCCCTTGGGATGCTGAGATAAAAATTGGCTTAAAGCCAGCTGTTCCTCTGCCAGATGCCACAACAATTTTGCAAGTTTTTGACTCTGAAGAAATTGCAGGAAAGTTATTAATATTGGGTGCGCCAGGGTCAGGTAAGACTACCACAGAATTAGAACTGGCTCAAGCTTTAGTTAACCGTGCAGAAGAACAGCCTGATTATCCCGTTCCCGTTTTATTCAACTTGTCTTCGTGGAAAAATGACGGACAATCTATAACTAATTGGTTAGTGACGGAACTTAAATCTAAATATGGTGTTTCAACTAAACTTGGTCAAGAGTGGGTAAATAATCACCAATTACTACCATTGCTTGATGGTTTAGATGAACTTGAGCCACAGCGTCAAGAAATTTGTGTCTATGCAATCAATCAGTTTCTAGCAAGCGAAACTAAACCGCTTTATCTAGTTGTTTGTAGTCGGATTGAAGAATATAGCCACTACAGCAGTAATCTGCATCTGAATGGAGCGATTTGCTTACGTGAACTCAATGAAACACAGATATCGGAGTATTTTGAAGCAGTAGGACGAGTGGAATTTTGGCAGACTTTGCAGCAGGATGAGACTTTATTAAAGTTGATGAGAACGCCACTAT
>NZ_JACKZS010000591.1 GCF_014222285.1 Nostoc sp. UCD121 | reverse complement strand
TCATATGCGTCTGCACGGCGGATGCGCCCGCAAAGCCCGGCCCCGCGCCCGATCCGCCGCAGATCGTCTCGTAATACTGGTAGCGCTCCGTCCCGAACGTGAAATTGTTCATCGTCCCCTGCGACGCCGCCAGCTTGCCCAGCGCGCCATAGAGCGCATCGACCACGACCATGCTTGTCTCGACATTGCCTGCAACCACGGCGGCCCCACGCTTCGGGTTCAGCAGCGACCCTTCCGGCACGATGATGTCGATGGGC
>NZ_JACKZS010000438.1 GCF_014222285.1 Nostoc sp. UCD121 | reverse complement strand
TTAGAAAGAGCAGAAGATAGAAAATTCCGCATCGCCTATTATCAGAATCAAAGCGGCGCTCCCAGAAATGCCCAGTGTAATGTGAACCATTTGTTGAAGTTGATTAACTGCCTCGATAGAAATAGATACAACCCCGACGGCAATAAACGAACCAAACACCCAGCAGGGATGAGTCCCCCATCTAACATCACAGACACGGAAAGGGAAAGATTAAACGCCTTACTGCCTCTCTTGACTCATGCTCTATGGATAGAGCAAAGACTCTATGAAATAATCCAAGAACATATCAGCAACCCCAGAAGAAAGGGTGCTAACGACCTAGCATCAATTGATATACGTAAAACGACGTTGTTGCCTGACAGCAAGTATTCATTCGGGTTTGGTGCGCCAACTGACCTGGCACTACCGATAATTGCGTCCTATCGGGTATTTTTGGATAAAGATTATAAATGGATTCTGCCGTTTAACGAATTCGCCGAAGACTTTTTGCAACACCTGTGGAATAACTACTTCCGCAAATACTTGGTATCGGAGAAAACAGCAGGAAATACAGTCGGTACAAAAATCAGCCGCAATCAAGAAATTTGGGAAAGTCTTTATATATCGGCGCAAAGTTATCTAAATCAGCACTTGATGAAAATGGTTAACTCCAGTAAGTCAGAAGAAGCTCAGGTGACACAAGGTGCAAACAAGAGGGGAAAAGGAAAAAGCAATGCGACTACTGTGCCTAAATAAATAGCTTTTTACTGTTCGATTTAGTTCATTAAGGTTAAACGTTGTAGGGGCTTAATTGCCAGCCTGTAGCTTTTTTGCCAGCCTGTAGCTCTTGTAGTACTGCAATGATCTGCGTCGGCTCTACACGCTTTGTAAAGTCTGGATCAACAAAGGCATAAGCAACTGTACCATCTGGAGCAATTACATACGTAGCTGGTACTGGCAATTCAAAAGTCTCGTCTTTGTTGGCAGCTGGAAGATCAGCACCTAAGCTTTGCATGATTAGACGCAACGGCTCAGGTATTCGGTAAACGATACCAAAGTTACGTGCCACTTGATTGCCAACATCGCTTAAAACGTCAAAATCTAAGCTGCTGTCTTGCGCTGTTGACATCGAATAATAACTTGGTGTAATAACTTGGTGTCTGTGGCGAAATAGCGACCAAGGAAGCACCAAGAGCTTGGATTTCGAATTCAATATATACACACAAATTGCAACAAGGGGTACAGGTATCATTGGAAAAGGAAATTTTGATACCTTTACCTTTTACCCGTTCCCCTTTTACCTTCTTAGCTTTGTGTAGTTTTGCGTCGTTTACCTGCCTTGCACTTGCCTGAAGACTTTACATCAGTCTTTTTAGTTTTCGGTGACTTGTTGGCAACATTGTTAGCTTTTTTTAACGAGTAGTACGTTACAAAATTTGAAGTAGTCAACTTTCCATTTATTTTCACCAATAGCGCTAGCAAACTTTTCGGTTATTTGACGTGATTCAATGTTGGCTTTTGCGAACAGAAAACAAAGCAAAAAAGTTATATCAGCCTTAGCTAGAAACCCTTAGTAAAATTAAGAAATATTATGTTTAGGTAAAGATTTCGTAAAAAATGTAACTTCATCTATCTAAAGGGGTAAATTAAAAATAGTTAAAAAACTTTATAACCAATGCTTAAAAGTCTCAATTTCTGAATATTTTGACCTCAAAAACTATTTAGTGTTTAAGTAGCTGTAATAAATGCTAATAATTTATCAAAAGATAAATTATTAGATTTTTATAAAAAGCACCCAACTTTTATATTCAATAGTAAAAATAAAATCATCTGTTTTTTCCTATTTTATAG
>NZ_JACKZS010000045.1 GCF_014222285.1 Nostoc sp. UCD121 | reverse complement strand
ATATTATACTATTTAGACAAATATAAATTATCTCTAATTGATAGTGCAATGTTTAAGATGGGCAACGCCTACACAGGCTTTTTTATGTCTCAAAACTACACCTCATACAATGTTAATTGACGACAACAAGAGAAAACTAAATATTTTATTACAAACCATCACTAAATTCTTTGAGTAACTATTAATTTTTCTTGAGAGTAAAATCTATAGCTGACAAATACATTTAATTACAGAGAAAATAATATTCGTCTTTGATTAATAAGTATTTGGCAATTTGGCAGCTAGTGATTAGAGTATTCTGATATATTGCAGAAATTACCAAGATGTTTTTACTTTTTATACAGAAGACGGGCGTTAGCCCGTCTTTTTTGTCGCTAATTATTTGGCATTTTGACATGGCATTATAATTAAGCTGTGATATATTAGCTAGAATGCAAATGATTGAAACATTAAGAATAAGCTCAACTAGCATTCTTTTTGTTCATATTATTTGTTCGTCTTACAACCTATTAGGTTTTATTTGTGCTGTTTTTTGCAGAGTCCAAGGTGTATTGCCACTTTCAAGCTATTTAGACGGGATAAATTATCCCGTCTTTTATTTTGTTTACTAGTTAGAAAAATTGCTTTCATGCAAGTTTTTGATATAAAAATATTTTGAGTTATTTTACTATCTTTAATATCTAAATTAATCTGCCATAGCTTCTAACATTTGGTAGATTAATTTTCTATTTGAGGTATTTAATGATACTAGAAAATATCCTATCAGGTTTGAGGATATTTGCACACATCCTATAGGAAGATGCCCTATGAATATAATAATGAGTAAATTAATTCGGGATGTTGTTATGCACTGGATTTATATAGAGGTTTGGCTCACCGCCAAACCTTTTTTTATATCTCCAGAACTTACGCAAAAATCGCCAAAAAATTTAATTTATCAGGCGCTTCTCTCGTCTGATATGCTGTAGTACTAATTTAATGTGAAGTTGCACCCCCTAAATCCCCCTTAAAAAGGGGGGAATTCAAAGTCCCTCTTTTTAAGGGGGGCTAGGGGGGATCCAATTCTATGCAGCTTCAGAAAGAATTGGTATAAGCTCTATAATGTTTGTCTGCAAGCAAAATTAAAAACTAAAAGTACTCCGCAGAATGCCGATGGTAACTGAGTCACTATCTGGTGTATTACCAGGCTGCAAGAGATGAATTATTCCTGGTGTAATGCTAATATTATCTGTTAGCTGGAAACGATAAAATGCTTCAATTTGAGTGGTAGTGCCTGGTTGTCCACCTGCACGTCCTAAACCAGTATTAATAAAATCAGGGACATTATTCCCCACAGGTAGGTTGCTACTAGTAATTTTAGGAGGTTGACCGACATAAATTCCCCCCAAATTTCCTTTAGCAAATAAATCAGGGAAATTCATAAACACCATATAATTCGTCGTTTCTACATTTCCCGATTGCCCAGGAATGTAAGATTTAGTATAACCACCCCACGCACCTGCGCTAATGCGGGATGAAATTTGCCAAGTGACAGTTGCACCCACAGCATTAGTTTGCAAAGGTGCTGATTTTCCGGTAGTAGTATTAACTGTAGTTAAGCATTCATCACCAACAAAGGTTAGCAAACAACCATCCGAAGAATAATTGTTGACGTAATACAAACTTAAATCTAGAGTGTCAGTTGGTGTTAACAGCAATTGCACACCTGTAGTAGTGGTTCCATCAAATAAACCGCTACTGTTACCGGGATTTCCTGGTTGATAACTAGTATAAATTGCCTGTAAACTAGCGCGTTTAGCAAATTGCCAATCAATAGCTATACCGCCGTGACCGTATCCCATATTTAAAATTGGGTTTCTTTGGGCAAAAAAAGACAGAGGCCCTGTTGCAGCACTTTCTACCCGATTGGGGCCTCGGAAAGCAGCAGGCATACTTACGCCTTCTGTCCCCACCATTACCGCTAATTTATCCGTCACCAGCCAATGAAAATTGAGGTCACTTACAATCAAGCTATCTGTAGGAAATTCGTAGCCAAGAAAAACATCATTCCGGGAAACACTATTGGTAAATCTAGGTGAAGTTTTTCCGTTACCGTCTAAAAGACCTGTAAACAAGTAACTACTAGGAGTGATTTGACTGGTCAAATATAGTTGCGCCAGGGATATAACATTAATGTTTGTCCCTGCATCATCTGTATCTTTTTGTCCATCTCTAGGATTGACATCACCACGATTGCTAGTCCGTCCTTGAATACCAACTATTAGTAGTCCATTGAGTTTGGTTGTTGTTGAGAATTGGTTAGCTTCAAGTTCGCCAGTTCTGGCTTCTAAACTATCGACACGACCCCGCAAAGTTGCTAATTCGGGAGCAAATTCTGATTGTAATTTTTGTAATGTTGCTAAATCTTCGCGGGTAACTAAATCGCTGGTGGCTGTAGCGATTAATTCATTAACTCTATCTAAACAAGCATTCACACCGGCAGCGAATTCATACCGAGTTAAAGCGCGATTACCGCGATAGCTACTATCTGGATATCCTGCTATACAACCATAGCGTTCCACCAAAGACTGTAATGCTTGGAATGACCAATCATTGGGTTGTACGTCTTTGAGTTGAGAAACCGATGTAACTTGCGCCATCGGATTTATGGGGGAAAGGGGAGGAGAATTTAAATCTATACTCTCCTGCGCCTGAATAGTTTCTATATTGATGTACTCTTGTGCTGATGCTTTTTGGGCAACTCCATTTACTCCCGCAATTAGTAACCATGCGAGCATCCAGGTTTTGCGATGACTGCGGCTAATAAGTATACCTTTCAACTTTTTACACTCTGCTCACATACTTAAGTGAAGAGTGTATGCGCTATTGTCTAGTGTTCACATGGGAAAATTTACGGATTTTGTCCAAAATTAGACTTAATCTTTCTGGGCAACTTCTGAAAGGACGAGTATAACAGGGTATTGGGTATTGGAGACTAGGTACTGGGAACTAGGAAAGAGTTTTCTCAACGAAGAGGTAGGGGGAAAGGGCAGGGGGAAATGACCCCAACCGAGAGCCGTGAAGTAGAGCGGAACATGGGTCTGAATCGCCCTTTCTGAATTGTCCCCCCTGCTCCCTTCCCCCTTGCCTCTTGCCTCTTTTTCAATCCCCAATCCCCAGTATCCAATCCCCAATCTATGGCAAATCGTCCACGCAAGCTGACACCAAAAGCCTCTAAACAAAATAAACCTCATACAGGTGTGATGAAACGCATCGCTAAAAAACCCCAGAAAAAGCTCAAAGAGGGAAGGTGGTTGTCGTCAACGCTAGCGATGCCTACGGTGGCAAGCTACGCAATTTTGTTGACTAGTGCTAGTCTAATTATGGCTTTCGCCTGGATTAGCGTTCTCTTTATCTACAATCCTGACCAGGTAAGCTGGCTAAATAAAATTTTACCTGTATGGGCACAAATTCCCCTTGGGAACCACGAACGCCCCAAAACTCTCAAACAAATTCAACTCGATTTGAGTCAGAAAAACCAAATATTTGGCGAAACTCTGCCTTTACGTCAAGATGCGAAAGACTCTTTTTTACTGCCAGTTTGGCAACAGCGTGCTAATTGTCAATCTGATTGTAAAAAACTTGTGGAACTTAGGGTTTACGAGCTATCACAAGAGTTAGAGTTTAAATCTCAGTCCGAAAATTACTACTATTTAGCTACTCAATTACCTATAACTGGGCCAGAAGAATCCTCTGTGATTTCACCCTCACTTGATGAGACATCAGAACCCCAAGATATCAGTGTTCCCCTACCTTTAACTAAAGTGCAACGCTTTGACACTGGGACACCATCACCAGGAGTTTGGTTTAATTTGCAGGGTCAACGCCAACAAGGAACTGGTGCTTATGGTCAAGTTGTATACTACAATCCACAACGCACCAATTTACTACAAATGTTGTCTTGGACAAGTCCCAACGGACAATTACCCAGATGGCAGCAGGTAACTGGTGATGGTACAAAAGAGTTAGTTGTTGATCAAACTATAGGCTTAGAACCGCACTTACAGGTTTACCAAGTCAAGCCTGTGAAGTTATTTCTCAAACCAATTGAATTAGAGGCGATTACTCTCAAATCAGGAGCCCTCAAAGATTCTGCATACCAAAATGCCCTGTCAATTGCCCGTAGTGGACTATGGACACCAGCTTTTGAATGGTTGAAATTCATCAAGAAACAGCGCAAAGGAGTTTTTCCAGGGGTGGCACAAGCGCAAATGGATTTGATTCGCTTGCATTCCCAACTTACTAAAACCCAAGCCGAGAAAAAATGGGCAAGTCCTAGTCAAGAAGTGCTAGCAGACTTGATTGATGGTCGTTGGGGGAAAGCATTACAGGTGTTTGAAGCGTCGCCACATAATACCCCAGAAATTACGACTCTACTCAAAGCCGATAAAAAACGGTTGTGGAATCGCACTGCCGCAGCGTTGCGGGTGAACCCAAATAGACTAGACGTGCAAGCTTGGTTCGCTTTGATTTTGGCTGTTCAGCAGGGAGAAGAACACGCTAATTCCTGGTTAAAGACGCAACCAAAAATTACAAAAGATAATCTTGCCTATATTCAAGGTCTGTTAGCAAGACTCAATAGTGAGGGTGCAAAGTCGCAAATATCCTCTACTCACCCTAGTCAGATTGTTGGTACAGTGCAACCAATTAGTCAAGTTACAAGCAGCGAGTGGCTGCAACCAAATTCCTCAGCAGACTTGAAACTCACTGATAATCAAGTTTGGTATCAGGTAGAGGTGAGTGCATTTAATGACGGTAAAAGCTGGCTAAATTCCCCTTTTGAGAATTTGAACCCATCCAAAACTTCCGCCGCTAAATTTTTCTGGAAAACTTTGGGAATCATTTCTGACCCGGAAATCCAGATTATAGTCTGGTTGCCAAATGGAGAACAAAAAATTACTATAGCCGCTATCAAAGCAGTGCAACTACAGGGTAAAGTTTTGCGCCTATTGGCTGCGGGCCCAAAAATTCCAGAGAATCAAAACGATGTTCTCCAACCCAAACCTCTAGCTTTGACAAATGCAGCACTGGAATGGGTACAACCATCTCCCATCACTCTAAAAGAACTGCATCAACAAAATCCCCAAGGGGTGAAGGTAATATTATCGAGTGTGTGGCAATCTTTACAGCAATCTGGCGAAGTCGCAACTGGTGCTATTCCTACTTTTGAGCAGATGCAGGAAAAGTTGGGTGATTGGCCCGTTCAAGTGATTGAGTTAACAAATAATGCTCAACCAGAAATAATACTGACTATCTCAGTAGCAGCAATAGCATCCTTGAATCAGTCTTCACCTGAAATTCAGGCGGAAAACATAGAAGAACACCGCGACCGGACTATAATTTTGTCTGATAGCAATCAAGTCATTTACAGTGATTTTACCAGAAATGACTTACAAAGACTCTCTGCGATCGCCAAGCTTTCAGACGTGCAATCTTTAGCTTTATTAGTTGAAAATGCTCATAACTACAGTCTGAGGCGCTGGTCAGAGAAAAATCAGCGCTTTGAATAGCACGCCCCCCTAATCAAATTTAAATTAAAGAGGCACTGGCGATGGCTATCTCCAAAATTGACTTATTCTTTTTGGTTAGTTTCGGCTAGACGTTGGTTCTTCAGGTTTTCCAACTGCTGCAACAGAGAGTCTACTTCTGCTTGTAAATGCATCAATTTAGCTTGCTGATCGTCTTGATAATAAGACTTGGTTAGCTTACTTACCCAGTTAGCCTGGGACTCGCGATCGGAAACACTAGATAAACAAGTAGGCATCGCTAATTAAATCCACAATTTAACTCACACCATTAGAAATATTATAATAATGCTCTTTTAAGCTTTATTAAAATATTGTATATTTTTCATCAATTACTCTAATGGGGTTTGGGTTCAATCATAAGAGACGGTGAGCATCATGGCTGTGTTCCAAACAGAACAGCGCCCTTAAGTGTGCAAAGCTTCCGCCCACTTGACGGTACTTAGCAATACTTAAAATTGATAGCCTGTCAATTATGGTTGTATGAATTATTATCGCCCTTTTTGGGGAATTTACGCACGAATTATATGTAGACTATATCAAGAATTCTGCTAGATTATGAAAATTGAGGACTGATACAGCAGAGATTCCCCCAATCTCCTTAAAAATATACCTTTTTAATATCCACTCTTTTTGACAGTAGTCTTGGGCAAGGACTCGTCCAAGGCTACTGCCAAGGAGAGACAGCACATTGCCTATTTAACTGGTATTCTAAATAAAAATGGCAAGTGAAACACCTGCACCACAAAAAATAATATTCTATAAGTAATATTCTTTTGGAATTAAAGGGCTGGGACAGGGCAAAGAAAAATTCACTTTCTTCCTCTTCCGCTTCCATCTGCCACTTTCTCTAAATATCGAATCCTTAACATTAAGAAATTTTAAATCCTGTGACTTTGAGCCTGTCTGTTGCTAAATCTCATCGCCAACCTTGGCCCGGACTGATAGAAGCCTATCGCCAATACTTGCCTGTCAGTGAAACAACGCCGGTCGTCACTCTTTTGGAGGGCAACACACCTCTAATACCAGTGCCAGCGATCGCAGAACGTATTGGCAGACAAGTACGGGTTTTTGTAAAATATGATGGTCTGAATCCTACCGGCAGCTTCAAAGACCGGGGGATGACTATGGCAATTTCCAAGGCCAAGGAAGCAGGAGCAAAAGCAGTAATTTGTGCCAGCACGGGTAACACCTCAGCCGCCGCCGCCGCTTATGCAAGGCGTGGAGGTATGAATGCCTTTGTATTAATTCCCGACGGTTATGTAGCGCTGGGCAAGTTAGCCCAAGCATTACTGTATGGTGCAGAAGTATTGGCAATTAAAGGGAATTTTGACCAAGCGCTAGAAATTGTCCGCGAAATGGCCGCAAGCTATCCGGTAACTTTGGTAAATTCCGTCAATCCCTACCGCCTAGAAGGACAAAAAACTGGAGCCTTTGAAATCGTCGATGCGCTGGGTGATGCCCCAGACTGGCTGTGTATCCCTGTTGGCAATGCGGGAAATATCACAGCATATTGGATGGGCTTTTGTCAATATCATCAAGATGGTAAGTGCGATCGCTTACCCCGAATGATGGGATTCCAAGCCGCAGGTGCAGCCCCATTAGTACACGGTCAGCCCGTGGCGCATCCCGAAACCCTAGCGACAGCAATTCGCATTGGCAACCCTGCTAGCTGGGAATTAGCGATCGCAGCCCAAACTGCAAGTCAGGGAAATTTCCATGCCGTTACCGATGCAGAAATTCTCGATGCTTATCGACTTTTAGCATCATCAGAAGGTATCTTCTGCGAACCTGCTAGCGCCGCTTCTGTAGCCGGATTATTGCAGGTAAAAGACCAAATTCCTACAGGGGCGACAGTGGTTTGTGTCCTCACAGGCAATGGTCTAAAAGACCCAGATACAGCCATTAAACACAATCACAGTCAATTTAAACAGGGGATTGCAGCAGAATTGGGCGCAGTCGCCGAGGCAATGGGATTTTAAGCAGCTTGGAAATACCAGCGATTGTAATATCTAATTGAAAAATTGGTAGGCAAAGCCCACCGGAGGTATCGCAGGCAATATTTTTTAGTATGGCGAGTGTCAAAATAATCCCAAATTGCCAAATGATTGCGATAGATGAATTCACACTAAGCAAGATGCAGCAAGGCAATCCCCAATCAAAAATCAAGAATCTAAAATCCAAAATGGTATAATCCTAAAGGATTTTTAATCAGCTGGTTGATCATTTTAATAATCACCAACAAACAAAAGGATACAAGCCCCTAAATAAATTTAGGGGGATTATTAATTTTGAATTTTGAATTTGGAGCGAAGCGACGTGACTCATTCTACTGATATTGCTACCTTAGCGCGATGGATGTCAGCTGACTTTAGTAATCAAGAACAAGCTTTTGAAAATCCGCCTTTTTATGCCCACATTCGTGTATGTATCCGTCCCCTTCCCTTGGAATTGTTCTCAGGGGTAAGTTTGTTTCTCGAACAAGCTTATGATTTTATGCTCAATCAACCCTACCGGATGCGGGTAATGAACTTGATTCCGGCAGAAAACCACATTGCTATTGAACACTACACCGTTAAAGAAGAACAAAAGTTTTACGGTGCATCTCGTGAACCCGAACGCCTCAAAGAGTTGTCTGTTGACCAACTGGAAAAAATGTCAGGCTGCAACATGATTGTAGAGTGGACAGGTAATAGCTTCAAAGGCAGGGTCGAACCTGGTAAAGGCTGCATTGTGGTTCGTGACGGCAAAAATACTTATTTAGATAACGAATTTGAGATTGACGCTAAAGAATTTTTCAGCCTCGACCGGGGAAGGGATTTAGACACTGATGAGCGACTGTGGGGTTCCATTGCCGGCCCCTTTCACTTTGTCCGATGGGCTAATTTTGCCGATGAAGTCAAAGCTAATTAACGCGCTAGATCCTCAAAGTAAGCCGTTTGTAGGTAGATGTTGATGAACGTCTATTTCACGACATCCCCACTTACACTGTTAATTTCTTGATTGACATTCTTAAAAGTAGTGTCGAATAGGTGGTCTGGAACACGCTCCTAGCAAGGAAGCACGGGTTAAGTGCTAAATTATCACAGAAGTTTGGATTAGCGATCGCTAATCCAGATATAACGAAAAACTGGATGGCGACGCAAGACTAACAGAAACATCCGGTTAACCCACTATCTCTACTTCACAATCTTGTGCTACTATTGTTAAACTGCTCTTATTGCCTCCTCAAGATATCAAATGGTAGGCAAAAAGGCTTTATATTGTCGATGTGGCGGCATAGCCAAGTGGTAAGGCAGAGGTCTGCAAAACCTCCACCCCCAGTTCAAATCTGGGTGCCGCCTTAAGGCTTTCAGCCTTTTAGGAT
The DNA here is from genome assembly GCF_014222285.1 of Nostoc sp. UCD121. Taxonomy (GTDB): domain Bacteria; phylum Cyanobacteriota; class Cyanobacteriia; order Cyanobacteriales; family Nostocaceae; genus Nostoc. The sequence goes on along the minus strand of NZ_JACKZS010000045.1, from coordinate 32,662 downwards.
AATCGAAGACAGATAAACTGGGGTAAATGATAGCCAATCTGATAGCCAAAGGGGTAACTTGACTGACTAAGGATATAACTAGACATCCAAGAGATATCTAATGGCATCCCTTAAGTTACCAGTTACTCTGTCCTATGATCTCTATCAGAAGCTCCAATCCCTTGCATCGGCTAATGGTATCTCTATGGCCGCCCAAGTCCGATACCTCATCAGTCAAGCCGATTACCCTCAAGGAACTACAGTTAAGTATTGAGGTAGTCAAGGCAACCCAACTGAGAACCGAGGCAACCCTTGAGCGCATAGACCGCGACTTGACCGCCAACACTGAGCTATTGAAGCGCCTTGTGTCCCATCTGACTAAATAGTAGCAACTATAACTTTTATAAAACCTCTATTTTTAACTAAGCATTCTTTGAGTTTTGTTTGTACCTTTTCCCCTTGTTAGCGCCAAACTAACTAGGGGTATTTTTATGGCCCTTAGTAACCCCCCGGTGCGCCTATGGGTTCCTGGCTAGCGCTAGCGATGATGCTTTATGGTTTCCCATTAGAGTCTTAGGATTCTCATTAGTCTGACAGAGGAGATTTCAGATTTCTAAGGGTATTATCAGCCAGCCTAAAATACCAAATCACCTCAAATAGGGTTAACCCTATGTACCAGTTTATATACAAAATGTGCCAGTTATTACTAGCTATTAACATCTGCGTGGGTTACAATGGGAGTATACTGGGAAAGGAAAAAAACAATGAAACTCCCAGTTTTTACCAGAGTAGTTTTAGGTTTAGATGAATACCTAATCGAGCTAGATAAGGCGGATTTAGAGAAGTTATCGGTTATTCCATCGGTCAAGTCAGCAATGAAGACCTTATACACTCTGCGCGGGTCTAAGTTTGATTTGGGTGCAATATTTATTGATAGCCTACCTTGGGCTGAGGGTGAGGAAATCTTCTTTGATGAGGAGCTATAAATAATGACTAACCAAAGAACTAACCGCAAAGTTAAGTTGCAAGTCTGGCTAACTGAGGAAGAACATGAACTACTACAGCAAGCTGCTACCACAACCGGACAGGGGATGTCTAGCTATGTCCGGTCTACTGTACTCAAGGCAATCAAGGCAGATTTAGGGGTAATAGTGAACCCGCAAGCATAAATACCTATTCCTAAAGACATAGATTAAAATATCTTTAGGATTCCTTAATGTTTCCAGGATTACCCAGAGGCTAGAACCCTGATTCTACTGTTAACTAACCAGCCTTGACATTCTACAAGTAATACAAGCGAATATCTGGAGGGATTAAATGGCTGAAACTAAGAAGATTTTTACAATGCGGTTCTCAGATGACTCAAGAAAACAGTTAAGCGCGATCGCTGACCAGAGAGAGGTTCCCCTAGCACAAGTAGTTAGAGATGCTATCCGGGAATACCTAAAGGCTAATCATGCTGCCTAAACACCAAATAGGGTTAACCAGTAACCAGCTAGCTAACCCTAAAACCAATATTAAGTTCAAACAAATAGGGCTAATGCCCAAGGATTCAAATAATGGATTACTCAAACAAAACCAACTTAAAGGAAGTCGATATGTCTGATTATAACAGCTTTAATGATACTAAGTCAAGCTTTGATGATGAGGATAAGAGCCAGGACAATAGAAAAGCAGCATTAGATTTAGTAAGGATTTATGACATCTTTGCTGTACAAGTAGGTAGCGGGGGTGATTTACTAGTCCCCTAATATTTCCCAGTTACCTCCCCAGTTACCTCCGGTTACCTGGTTACCTCTATTTTTTCTAAAATAGGGTGTACAGATTACAGATTACTATAGGGGTTTTGTTTGCCAAATATGAGGTAACCAGGTAACCCGCAGGCTAGAACCTAAGCTCCATAAAGGTTCTAGTGGTTACCTCCAGAGGTAACTGGAGGTAACTGGGGAGGTAACTGGGAAATATTAGGGGACTAGTAAATCACCCAGCGCTAGCCAGTACCCCCTTAGCCCCTTGGTATCCCTTAGATAACCACTAGGGGCTTAAGTTATCAATGAGCATTACCTTACACAATCATTCGCCGCACCGCTAGCTCTGGCGGTTAAGCTGTCATCAACCACAGCCACATAGTTAGCGCGGTCTAGTCGGCTAGCAAATACTTCCTTAACTTCTGGCTCCATCTGTTGCATTAGATCACTACCGAGTAGATTTAGGAAATCTGATTTAGATAGCCAGATGTTTACACCTCTATTTTGTGCTTTATCTACCAACTGATCGCTATCTGTAAACATTAGGTATGTCCCACGGGAGCCATGATGAAACCAGAACACATTAGCGCCCAATAGCACACCCGCATAATAAACCTTGCATTTAGACCTATCAAAGGGTTCATCATCCCCATCATCATCTAAATCACCTACCGGGGTTTGGATTTGGGCTTGTTCCTGGGGCTGATCTATTCTATTTGTACCTGTTTGAACCGCAACATACAGGGATATAACTAGCACCCCCATAACTCCTATTACCCTAAGATGCTTCTCAATAAAATATATGTATCTGTTTATCATTTAATGTATTCAATATTACTTCCTTAATCTATTCTCATAGGTATTAAGGGTCAAGGCTATGTGTCTTTATTGTTATATTGGAAACACAAGTATCCTTGACTAACCTACAATCCTCAATAGCCTTGCTACTGGGTCAAACAGGAGATAACCAGAGATAATAGGAGATAACTGGCAATCCTTCAGTTCGCTAGTTACCCCATAATAAAACCCCGGTAAGCATAAATACTTATTGGGGTTTGAACTATGACCTTAAATGCTGTTAGTTTAATATTTGGCTGTATTATGTCCCTGTGCGCTTAGAAAGGTTATGCGGGCTTCTAACAGCTTGAATGCAGAAGCGCATAAGGCATTAACTGTAATCCCTTGTTTGGTAGCCTCAGCATTCAATAGAGCTAGGGTTTGAGTAGAAACTTGAATGGTTAAATCAGACATAATATTGACCTCATTTTGTTAATAGAAAAACAGTCATAGAGTTAGCCCCTATGACTTACTGAACGCTTTAGAACTGTCCGAAAAAGGATGAGAGGAGAAAAGCATCATCGCTTGTTATCTGAGACAAATCAGGGACTGACAACGGCTCCTTAGCCTCCTTAACTTCCCTCCGGTAAAGATTAGCATAAGTCTCAAATCTCTCTGGGGTAGAACAAGCAAAGACTATTGCACTCGGATCATCTGAAAAGACTGAATCCAGAATGCTATAAATCCATTGAACATGTTCTAATGGATCATCGCCAATAACCGCCTGCACGGCTGCATAAAGCGCCTCAGCGCTTTCATAACTCTGACCATGCCACAGGAGTCCTTTGTTACCATATCGGGCGGTTGTTGACTCAACTCCGAAGTTTTCCTGAGTTAACAGAAGCGCTCCTAGTCTTAAGTATTCATTGATAGCTTTGTCCCGGCCATAGACCATAAGGTATTTATTAAGATATACCTCAGCCCGGTCATAGGATAGTAAACCATGCTTGATTAGTTTTTGAACAGCATCCTGCAACACATGTAAGGTTTTAAGCGCAGAGATTTTCTTAAATGTATCAGCATCATCAATAGCTTTTTGAGCCGCCTCAGCTTCCTTCTGAGCTTTAGCTGCTTCGGCTGCTATTTCTCGCGCTTGCTGTTTTAGTTGTTCCACATAACTTAGATTTGCCATTTTATTAGTCCTTAGATTATTTGGTCTTCTATTAAGAGATAGTCAAGTACAAAAAACCCTGAAACGCCGAAGGATGTACTTGACTGATTTATATATAAATGGACTAACAAAAATGAAAACCAAAGCATTATCATTTCGGATCGAGGAAGACACATACAACTACTTGGCTGACTTGGCTGATAAGTCAAAACAACCCATGTCAGAAGTAGTTAGAGAAATACTAGAAAATAATCAGATGACAGAGGGGACTAGGAAGGCATACGGCGAATGTTTATCCTATTTGGCATCAGTAGAGGCTGATGATTTCTTAGTTGGTCTTGACGCTCTTGTAGAGGCTATTAAGGAGGTTAAGACCAATGGTTAGAAAAACCACCTGCCCTATCTGCGCTTTAAATACCGAGGCTAGACAAAGCTTTGAATCTAAGGTCAGTCTAGGGCTGCCTGCAACCGCCTTAGTTGATTACCTGATAACTCTGGGGGTTCATGTAACCCCTCAGCAGATTTATAGCCATAAAAAGCATTCAAAGCCCCTGCAACGCACAACAATATCCCAGAGCCGCCCAGTAGACCCCAGGCTAACTACTAATGTCTCAGCCGATGGTTTGACCATAGATGACAGACAAGAGCGGTTGTTATCGATAGCTCTAGAGGCTGTTGATTCTCTGGCTGCACAGTTTAATGCTGACAATAATCTCAGAGTAGCCAGGATGCTTAAGGAAATGGGGGAGTTAGCCAGGGCACTGGTTAGGGATCGAATGGATCGGGAAGCTCTACCAGAACCTAATATCTCGGTCAGTATTAACCTTGGTTCCCTTGAGGAGCAACTAGGTTTACCAGAGAGGGATATGACCGGACAGGATATCAAATACCAAAGAGAGGAATAAAACCAATGATTAATCGCAACCAAGCTATTGAAAAGTTTCAGTTAACCCCCGACCAAATAAACATATTCGATCAGTTGACCCTAGCCCAGAAGAGGAGGCTTATCAAAGTTCTGGAAGGTAAACAAGGGCAACGCAGGGTTATCAAGGCATCATCCAACCCAAGACGCGCTAAAACCAATCAGGCAACCCAAGACACCCGAGGGATTGAAAACCAGTACCAAGACCGCCTGATGTAACCTTTTATCGAAATGTTTCGATGCATCTGATAAATATTTCGATTTAAGCCCAAGACCTACCAGAACAGCCAAAGCCCCCAAGGTATGACCAGTACCAAGGGAGCTATCAATAAATCTTTATCAACAATACTATGACCATTATAGCACATCTTTCTCCTAATGGGGAGAGAAAAGACAGCAGTTATTACCTAGAGTCTTTCGAGGCTAGGCTAGCCTGTGGTAACAGTTGGGAATATAGTCTAACTGAGTATCTGAACACCCAAGGGCTAGACAAGGTTTACCAACCTGACCAATATATGACCCACAGAGCGGTCTATGGAAGTTACAGACCTGACCCGGATAACTGGCGATCGCGGAATCAGTCTAAGCTAGCCCAAGACTTGTACCCAAAGTACCAGCGAGACATCCGAGTTATTCACAAGGGGGCTGGTTACAACTTAGAGGTTAAGTCCAAATCAGGCATATTTGAGAATCATAACATACTGGTAGGCGGTATTGCAACCCGATGGGAGCGCTATCGGTTCCCTGTTCACTTTGTAGTTGCCATCGATCGCAACACAGGGAAAACCAGGGTAACTGAGGCGGATAGGCTAACCAGAGAGACAAGCTGGTTAAGAGTCAAATATAAGGAACTATCCTATGCAGTACCCAGGCATTTATTTAGACCCCTGGACACCTGGTTAGACTTCCTAAAATCCCAGTAACTAATAACAAAACCCCCGGACTATTCCAGGGGTTATTCTAGGGGGTTAACCAGATTATCAGAGTTCTGGCAGGGTTAAGGGTATTGTGTTACCCGCATAATGCTTAAGGATAATCTCTGGGCTGTTCCCTACCAACTTAGCCACTGTGGAAACTGTTAACCCCTCAGCCAGCATTAAGGTAATGAAAGTATGCCGGGTATTGTATGGGCATCTGTAGCGCTCTATTTTACCCTCATCTAATAACCCTTGAATAACCCCATTGTAGTTTTTATTACTTGTTCTGCCCCCTTTCCAGACCTGGGTAGAAAATCTAGTATTGCTGATGATTCCCCCGGTAGGGCTGGTAAATACTGATTGTTCTGAGTTGGGGTTTATGGGTCTAATGGACAGTAATAACTCTCTGACTTGGCTATTACAAGGGAACTTTCTAGCCTTACCTGTTTTGGTACCCTTCCTAATATTTAGCTGGCTATCATAGGACTCTGAGAAAGTGATCTGGGTGCAATCGGAGTTAATATGTTTCCATTGGAGCGCGATCGCTTCCCCTGTTCTACAACCAGTCCAGAACATGAACTTAACAAAGGGTGCATAATGCGCTCTGGTATCCTCAAATGCTTTGATAATGGTATTCATTTCTACCCTACTGAAAGGGTCAATGGCATCTGAATCATGCTTAGGTAGCTTGATGTCTTCTGACATACCAGCAAAAGGGTTATCCTTTGCTAGACCGGAGCCAACCGCCCATTTACAACAGGCAGCTAGGTAAGTCAGTACCCGCTTGGCTGCATTAGGGGTTAGTTGGGTTAGTAGGTAATCTCTGATAGCGATCGCCTGACTCAAGTCTTTAGTAGGTAATGCCTTGATGTGGTTAGTATACTTTCTGGCATAATCTCGCCGATATGTGGTAGAGGCTAGCTGAGGTTTCATATAGGCACAGTATTGCTCCCATAGTCCCATGATGTCTGTCTGGGGTGTATTAGGCTTAACTATGGTTAACTGAGGTTTCCTGTAGCTATCTAGTTTCTCTCTGTAGCGCTCAAGGGTTGGGTCAAGTTGCCCAGTGATTATCTCTTCCTCTATCCAGTTGGCTACTGAATCAACCCGCCGCCGATTAATCTCATTAGTATCCAACCCGGTATTAAGATATCTGTTCTGACCTGCCTGGGTAACTAACCGGGGCAACCGAAGCCTTAGCTTACCTCGGTACTCCTCTACCCCTACATTACCCCTAGCGCTTTTTGCTATGCTCATTTTGGCTATCAATGACCTTTAGTTCCCCTGATGATAGCCAGTTTGATAGCCAAAGTCAAGATAGTTTGGCTGGATTATTGGACATAAGGGCGCTAGGGGTACCCAAGGATGCAAAGCTACCGGTCTGCAAAACCTCCACCCCCAGTTCAAATCTGGGTGCCGCCTTTTAAAATTACTAAGCTTTACAAGCATTCCAGGGACGGGCTTCTACCCGTCCTTTGTTGTTTCTGGGGTAAAAGTGGGGTAATCCTCCAACCCTTACATGCCATTACATACTCTTCCATTTGCTGCCATTCATTGCCGTATTACCCCTCTTTTGTCACTTTCCGAGAATAAAGAATACAATAGTTGAAAGAAAAAACTCTACAAGGTAGGTAGAGCAATGGATGTAGAATTACAAATCCTTAAACATTTACGTCGAGATGCCCACCCGACAGTGGGAGTCATAGATGAATATTGTGAGGAATACAGAAACATATTCAAAGAAGTAAGAAATTATGAGTGCTTCAAATATTTACATTTGGGAATAATCTCAACGCTCAAAAGAAAATCCTTACCAGAGATAGCGAAAGTAGTAAGCATAAACTCAGCCCAATCATTACATCATTTTATTGCCAATTCAGAGTGGTCAGTAGAGAAAGTAAAGAACCAAAGATTAGAGAAAATCACTCTTAGCATTAAATGGAAAAGGAATTACCGTAGTCATAGATGAAACAGGAGATAGGAAAAAAGGTAAAAAGACTGATTACGTAGCCAGACAATATTTAGGAAGTGTGGGGAAAATAGATAATGGGATAGTGTCAGTCAACGCCTATGGAGTTTACGATAACATAACATTGACAGATTATCGGTTTACTGATTTTCAGCATATTGAGAAATGGTGGGAAATTATTTGTTGTGTTTACACCATGATTAGTTTAAACTCTCCAGCGTTTTTATCTTCCCTTCAATCTCATCAGCTTGCACCTGAGATTTCAGAAAACAGTTCAACTGTATTTACTGCACATCAACAGTGGAATCATCAAACCGGATGGAAGAATACTCTCAATAATCTGCGCTTAATTGTCCAACCACTTTTACTCTTTTGGTTGATTTATCCCTGGCTTGATGTTTTCCCAATTCCAATTTCCTGCTTGGATTTAACCAACTCATTAGTGCTATGAATGGATTCAAACCCTTTTATTCCTCTGCATAATTTACTATATTTACTGCTTGTTTATTTCGGAAAGTGACAGAAAAGGGGTATGTCAAAAGTAGTCACAAAATTAGCTACATTTTTGGCATGGACGACCCAATCGATTCGAAGATTCAGCAAGCAAATGAGCGGCTGATTAAGTATTTAGAATATTGTGACAATATTTTGTTAAATTGACAAATAATTAGTGAATGTACAAATAAATATAAGCATTACAGGATTTTGAAGCCCTTTTTTCTTGGGCGTTAAAGGCTTGTTTTCAAAGCCTTCAGAGCTTTTTGGGGTTATTTTGGGTGGTTTAGGTAAAGAACTGGGGTAAAAATGTAAGGTAGAGGTTTATCTTGGACTTTGGACAAAAAAAGGTAATTGAGAATATACCGATGTATCCATAGTCTTGCTAACTTCACCATATATCAATGATTTAGCTGCTTTCTCCCTGCCTTAATCCCCAGTCCCCAACAAATAAATCAACGCTTCTACTAGAACTTGATTTTGTTCATCTGTGCCAACAGTAATGCGTAATTTATCATCTAGCCCAGGCTGCTTGAAGTAACGGATTAAAATTCCCTGTTCTTTCAGTTTTTGATAGAGATATTCCGCGTTTCTTTGTGGAGGCTGTACCAGCAAAAAGTTAGTTTGAGAATCCCAGATATGAAAACCTAATTCTTTCAAGTCTGTTGATAGCTGATTCCGTGATGCTTTAATCTTTGCCACACAAGCATTTTTATAAGCTTGATCGGTAATGGCAGCCGTGCCAATTGCACAAGCGATCGCATCAATGTTATAGCTATCCTTGACTTTAAACAATCCCTGCAACAGTTTAGGATTCGCCACTCCAAATCCCAATCGCAGTCCAGCCAACGAGTAGCCCTTAGAAAGTGTACGAATTATGATGACATTTTCGTATTCCTTTACCAAAGCCAACGCATTCTCTTCGGTAAAATCTATGTATGCTTCGTCAATTACCAAAACTCCAGATAACTGGTTGGCTAATTGGCGCAGTTCGTTAGTTACTACCAGATGCCCCGATGGACTATTCGGCGATGCAATGAATGTGACAGCACCATTGGCAGCAACCAGTTCTTCCAAAGGTAAACTGTAGTCCTCGCTGTAGGAAATTTCAATAATTTCCGCAGCCTGCATTTCTGCTAATGTACGATATAGCACATAAGTTGGCATCGGATAAACTACCTTCTTTCCAGGTTCTGCACAGGCTCGAATTACTACGCTCAACAATTCGTCACTGCCATTGCCTACAATAATCCAATCGCTAGGAACTCCTAAAACTTTACTTGCGGCTTCTCGAAATTCCCCGCCGAAAGGTTCTGGATATCGCCGCAACCACTCCCCCTCAATATTTTGCAGTACAGCTAGTGCCGCAGGGGAAGGAGGATAGGGGTTCTCGTTGCTGTTGAGTTTAATTATCTGTGTACCGCGTTGAGGCTGCTCACCGGGAACATAGCTAGCCATTGCATCAACATTGGAGCGAAAGTAATTAGTCATAGGGCATTGGTTGTGTATCTTAAGCAAATTTCAACCCACAATTTCTGACGATATCGTTTTTTGTCGTTTACATCAAAAAATACGGCTTTAAGACTTACATACTATACAGAGTTATGCTGTGAATAAACGTAAATAACCTGAGTTCGGGATAAGAAATCCTCAAAAGCCTTGAATTATCGTTGTTCGGTCTAAAGCTCTGTTTTCATCTATTGTCAATAAGACATATTGCTGAGATTAGTTTCATTTGTGAACCTTATTGACAAAATGATTCCACTTTTATCCCTGCTTTGACCAATTCCAGTTTTATTCAATCCTGACAGAATAAGCTTTTTAGCTTCTGGCTTAACCCGAACTCAGGTTAAATACGTCATTTCAGGTGTTCATTAATCATTAATTGATGATAAATAGACCCGCGTCGTAGGGCCAATTCATGAATTGCCCTTACGGAGAAAGTATTTGAACGCTTATTTCCCCTCAAAAATGTTTAGATATCGTTAGAAAATAGAACCAGGGGGCAAAGGAGCAAGAAAAGAATAACAATATCCAATGACCAATGACAAATGACAAATGACAAATGACAAATCATCACCGATATATTATTTTTTACAAACCCTATGGCGTTCTCAGCCAATTTACAAAAGATGCTCCCACACATAGCACCCTGAAAGATTATATAGATGTACCTGATGTCTATCCTGTAGGACGCTTAGATTGGGATAGTGAAGGATTACTGCTGTTAACCAATGATGGACAATTGCAACATCGCCTTGCCCATCCGCGTTTTGGTCATAAACGTACTTACTGGGTACAGGTAGAGCGAATTCCAGATGAAGATGCGATCAAAAGGTTGCAAACAGGCGTAGAAATTCAAGATTACCGCACTCAACCAGCACAAGTTAGGCTTTTATCAAAAGAGCCAGAGCTACCTGAACGCACCCCGCCAATTAGATTTCGCAAAAATGTACCGACAGCTTGGCTGGAAATGAGTTTGACAGAGGGAAAAAACCGTCAAGTCCGGCGCATGACTGCGGCTGTTGGGTTTCCGACTTTGCGACTAGTTAGGGTCAGCATAGCCCACCTACGATTAGATAACTTACAATTGGGCCAATGGCGCGACCTCACCACATCTGAACTCCAATTTATTTCTGTTTAGAGACGACAGGAAGAGGGCTAAGGAGCAAAGGGAGATCAGGGAATGAGAAGGAAAAGGGGGCAAGGAAAATAACCATACTCAATTCCCGATTTCCAATCTTTGCGATCGCTATCTTATTAAACACAGCTTAATATACATTGGTTTGATAGGAATACCGGAGTTTCTAAAAAAACTTCTTGCGGGCTTTTGTAGAATATGTGATACTCTACATCTATAAACAAAGCACGGTAGTTCTATCGTTTTACCGTAGTTTAAAAGGACAGGATTCATGCAGCTACTATGGTTCATCCCAACCCACGGCGACGGACGTTACCTTGCAACTGCTACAGGTGGAAGGGCAGTAAGCTTTCCCTATCTGCGGCAGATTGCCCAAGCGGTGGATGACCTTGGTTATACAGGGGCATTGCTGCCCACGGGACGTTCTTGCGAAGATGCTTGGATTGTAGCGTCAACGCTGGTATCGCTGACACGACAGATGCGTTTTTTGGTCGCGATTCGTCCCGGTTTGGTATCGCCTGGAGTAGCGGCGCGGATGGCGGCGACTTTTGATCGTCTCTCTGGAGGACGCTTGCTGATTAATGTTGTGACAGGAGGCGATCCCGTAGAGTTGGCGGGAGATGGCTTGCATTTGGATCACGATCAGCGCTATGAATTAACAGATGAATTTTTGACAGTATGGCGAGCGATCGCTAGTGGAGAACAAGCCAATCTTCAGGGCAATTATCTCAATATTCAAGATGGTAAGCTGCTGTTTCCACCTGTTCAGAAGCCATATCCACCTTTGTGGTTTGGCGGTTCCTCTTCTGTTGCTCAAAAAATTGCTGCCAAGCACGTAGATGTCTATCTAACTTGGGGCGAACCACCGGCGCAAGTAGCCGAGAAGATTTCATTAGTTCGCAGACTTGCAGAAACAGAAGGCCGGACTTTGCGGTTTGGGATTCGTTTACATGTGATTGTGCGCGAAACAGAGAGTGCAGCCTGGGATGCAGCCAATAATTTAATTAAATATGTCGATGACGAAGCGATCGCTAAAGCTCAAAAAGCTTATGCCCGGATGGATTCAGTTGGACAACAACGGATGACTCAATTACACCACGGTAATCGTGAGGCTTTAGAGATTAGTCCGAACCTCTGGGCAGGAGTTGGTTTGGTGCGGGGTGGTGCGGGAACAGCCTTAGTAGGCGATCCTCAAACCGTAGCAGCGAGGATGTTGGAATATGCAGATTTAGGTATTGAGTCCTTTATCCTCTCTGGTTATCCCCACCTAGAAGAAGCTTATCGAGTCGCAGAACTTCTATTTCCCCATTTGCCCTTAGAAAATCTGCCAGCAGTAGAGAAGCAACATGTCTTGAGTCCATTTGGCGAGATTGTGGCAAATGAAGATTTCCCTAAGCAGCACAAAGAGAAAGCCACATCCATATCCTAGTAAAGTTTAGGGTATTGGTTATTCCCCATTCCCCATTCTCATTTCATACATAGGAGTTTAATTGAATGACAAATATTTTAGCGATCGCAGGTAGCCCAACTCATCCATCTAGAACTTATGGTTTGGTCGAATACAGCGCCAAGCTTTTACAACAAGAAGGCTTGCATGTAGACATTATTTCAGTTCGGGATTTACCTGCTGAAGATTTAGTTTTTGGACGATACGATAGCCCTGCTTTAGAACAGCCAAAAGCCTTATTAGCAAAGGCTGATGGTGTAATTATAGCCACCCCAATATACAAAGCTGCTTACACAGGAGTGCTGAAAACATTTCTAGATTTGCTCCCACAAAAATCATTGACAGGTAAACCCGTATTACCAATTGCCCTTGGTGGAACGATCGCTCATTTATTGGCAATTGAATATGCTCTGAAACCTGTATTATCTGAATTAGGAGCGCGGCATATCTTAGCTACTGTTTATGCAGTAGACAAACAAATTCAACGACAAGCTGATAACAGTGTCGTCTTAGATGAAGAAATTGACCAAAGGCTCAAAGATGTCCTCAAAGAATTTGTTAAAGCTGTAGCTTATGATGCCGCCGCGCCTCAAGAATTGGTTCATGCCAATTAAATAATCAAGTTTATACCTCCGTTTGTTTGTAGCGGATGGGTAATTTCTCCCCATCTGCTACCTTTTTTAAAAGTTAATCAAATTGCATAAAATTCTATATAAAATAACAACCGGACTGTCTCACCACTTTGCTTCTAAGTTTAAAAAATAATTTTTACAACTAATTTAGGATTGCTATAGATATCAAAATTGTCTCCTAACTCTACCCGTAGTAGATTAGTTAATTTAACTATCTACTACTTTTTCTTTTGAGATTTTAAAATTGCCATCAGGATATAAGAAAGTTTGCCAATAATATAGGTTAGATAAGAGGTTGTTTGAAAAGTATTTCGCTGTGACTTTAGACACTTTTAGATCCCCTCTAACCACCCTTAAAAAAGGGGGAACCGGAGTAAAAGTCCCCCTTTTTAAGGGGGACTTAGGGGGATCTAGAATGTTTTGTTACCAGGAAGAGGACTTTTCAAACATCCTCTAAGCTTGACTTTATTCAAAATTAAGAACTCGCTTCCTTTATCCGGCAAAACCCTAGCTTTTTGGCAAATACTTTTTCCATATCACAGATCATTGATGAAGTTAAAAAACTAAAACTACTGTCCTACAAAGGTTTCAGCTTAAGCGATCGCGTTGTGAAAAAAATGGATTGTAATATTAAACTGTTCGGGAACAGGAGAATTATTTAAGGAGGTAAGCTTCCATTTTCCTTCTAAAGCTGCCGCATAGCTAGGGCTTTGAAGCGCCAAACTCAAACTAAACACAACCAAGGCAAAAACGATCGCCTTTTTGATGTACTTAAATATATTCATGGTTTCATTCCACCTGAAATTCTAGTTTTAGAATGGATTACCTAATCTTTCGGTTCCGCTTTATTGCATCAATGAGAAAAAAGCAAACTTAACCATTAAGTAGAGTGCGAAGAACTTATGTATTTAGATCAACTTAATGGTTAAGGAAAATTAAAGTAATTTTCTATAAATATAGCGTTTATCGGTCTAGTGAAGTACAGTAACAACAGTGGGTAAACCAATTATAAATATCATTTAAAGAGACTTTGTTAAAAGCAGTTTCAATCGCCTTTGCTAAATCTTGATAACTTCTAGCACCAATAGAACGTAGTATGTTCTTAACTTTTGACCAACAATTTTCAATTGGTGAAAAATCAGGAGAATATGGTGGTAAATAAATCAATTTAGCTCCAGCAGCCTCAATTAATTCTACAATGTCTCCACCTTTATGAATTGAGCAATTATCCATGATAATATAATCACCTTCCTCAAGTTTCGGAACTAATTTTTGAGAAATATAAGCCTCAAATGTCAGACCATCAGTTGCACCCAAAATGCTGTATTGGCTAATCACGCCCTTAAGACCAATTGCACCAATTACGGAGACATTTTTACTACGTTTTTGAGGTCGAGAACTGTGCGCTCTTTTGCCTTTTTGGGCGCGAGCAGAGTGTCTTATCAAAGATATATTAGCTCCTGCTTCGTCAAGGAAGATAAGCTTCTCAGTCGGTATTCCCTGAATTTGTAGCCAGAACTGTATTCTTAATAATTGAACTCTTTCAGTCTCTTTTTCGGAGGCATATAATGTTTTTTTTTAAGCTGATTTCCATTTTTTGTAACATTCTATCTACTGTAGAAATACCAATCGTGATTCCTGTTTTTTCTTGAAGTTGCTCACGAATTTCTTTCAATGTGGCATCATTTTTAGCTTCCACTATTTCAAAAAGAACATTAAGTTGTTGTTCGTTTAGCTTTGGTGGAGTTTGTTTCGTCCTAATTTTAGGCGCGATATTTCCTGTTTCTCTATATTGTTTAAGTAATTTCTCAATAAAACCTAAAGTTACACAAAATCTTTTTGCTAACTGACGTTGTGATATTCCACCTGTCTGATATGTATCAAGTATTTTTCGACGTAAGTCGAGGGAATATGCTTTCATTTTTACCCTGAAGAGGATGCACGGCTTTATTTGATTCAGTGTACTTCATTAGACCGGTAAACGCTATATTATGTCCAACACTGAAACATCAGGGAGATTTTGAAGAAGAATGATGGCTTCATGGCGGGAGTTACGGAAGTAGCTTTTTATAAGGAATTAAGCCTGCAAATGTATAAGTTACCTGCTCTGCAAATGGCTTATTCCTATTCATCAACCAGATTAATAACTTATTTATAAATGAAAATTTCCTAAAAGACTTTATCTGTAAACCAGCATCGAGGTCTGGCTCAAAGTATAGATCATAAAGACGCTGCCAATTTTCAGATGCTAATTCTGGACTAGTACTCATATTAATCGCTTGCGTCACGTATAAGCCACTGAGAATAGCATTTGCGATCCCTTCACCAGTCAAAGGATCTGTTAGATTAGCAGCATCACCAATTTTGAAAACCTTGCCATAGCTGACTGTGTTAGCTCGTTTTGCAGTGGCTAAGGGATAAGCTTTAGGCTTTTGCTGACTAACTACTAAGCTTAAGAGTTCTTTTGTAGCCTGATTACGCTGCACAAATTCATTGAAAAGCCGAATAATGTTTGTATTGTTCTTTTGATATTCATTTAGCCACATTCCCACACCAACATTGAGCTTGACCAATTCTGAGTCTACCGCTACGGGAAATATCCAACCATATCCATTAACCCCAAGAGCTTTATCAAAGTAAATTTGAGCTTTTGAGAGATATATTTTTGGAAAATCTGCCACTTTTATACTCCAGTAAGCTCTAATTGCGATCGCATTAGCTTCTCCTGCATAGACACCGCGTGCATCTATTATGTAATCAAAATCACTATAAAGTTCTGGGTGATAGCCTTCAATATCGCTAATTCTCTGCGTTCGAGCTACACACCCTGCATTAATTGCTTTTTGATAAAGAAGATTGTCGAATACAAATCTAGGTACACAATAACCTTTAAGCTCACTGGGGCACAGATGGCTAATCTCGTTTGAAACTCCGAGCAGAAATCCATCGATTTGAGCGTACTCAGAGGCTAAACGTTTGATATCATCTGGATATATCCCAATTGTGGATAATGCTTGAACCGATCCAAGGCTGATTCCATCTCCACAAGTCTTATCTCTCGGAAAAGAGTCCTTATCTATAAGCGTGACTTGATGCCCACTTTTAGCCAAGTGATAACCTGCGGAACACCCTGCGGGTCCTGCCCCAAGAACTGCAATTTTAGACATTATTAAATTATCCTTATCTAATTAGAATTTCTTTTGATTGATGAACATTTTTTTAAAGGGATACCCAAAATTTTACAGATTCATTGATTATTCTCTGATTTTTTAGACAAGTAACAAATAAAAATTTATATTGGATTTTAAGATGATGAATATCCTTGCTTATCAATAACTAATATCTGTTTATCTATAGGACTCATATTTGATTTTTGAACAAAACTCAGTACACCTTTATTCCTTCTTACCAGTCCCTTACCTCTACTAATGATTCAGGAATCAAAGACGCTCGATAGCGCAGCGTAAAGCCTGCGGCATGGCTTCGCTTAGAGCGACGCAGGAGCGTCTGACTCGCTATCGGATTGCTATATATCCTTTGATACATCAGATTAACTATGCTAATATTTTTCGATATCTAATTTGAGCCATAATCATAACATTCCATACAAAAAAGATTGATGAACCACCACATGAACTGAGAATTCTCTTTGCAGTTTCTTTGATACTTTGCTGTTGATTAACTTTTTCATCAGCCAGATAAACACCTAATAAAGCTCGATTAATCATTCGATGAAAGTGCTTATGTGGTAAACAAGAAACAGCTTTGTCAGCCTGTTTAAGAAAATAGGTAAACCGTTCGCTTATTTCTTGCCCATTATTATAGTAAGCACAGAAATTTAAATCCCCACCTATGCGGTCTTCTTCTTGGTCGATAAAATAGTCAAGTAGGATATGAAGCCCCTGAACCCAAGGAAAGTAGCTGTTTTTAACTTTTGTAGCTAATTCCTCAGAGCAATCTGGATCGCTTGCATAGGCCACAAGGCAAAAAATTCCTAATGTTGAGCCAGTAGAAGCTGAAAATTCATACCACTTCATTTGAGGAATTTGGCTACGATGTCTTTCAAACCATGCTTTTAAGCGAGGAACTCGCTCCTTAACTTGGACGTGTTTATGAACTTGTAAATCACAATAATAATCAGCCAGATGATATAAACTAGGGGCAATTAATTGATAGGATGGTAGCTGCCTTAATACATTTTGACAAGTTTTTACTAGTTTCATCAGATAGCCACCATCGTCTTGTTCTTGACGGAACTGGTAGTAATTAATGCATTTAGCACTAGGTGTTAAAGCATCTAAACAAGCTTGATGGAGAGTACGGAAATCTTTCGGATCTAAGGAATTACTGCGATCGCATAGGTTATCTAAATAATCACTAATTGTTTGATAAGCAACAATAAAGCAAATTATTGGCTCAATTTCTTTTTTGGCAAGTAATCCATAGATAGAGCCACCTTCGCAGTGAAATGTTTTAGTTCTTATACTTAATAGAGCCTGCTTACGTAATTCAGGATTAGGAATTTGTTCAGCATTTTTTTTCCAGAATTCTAAATATTTACGAACTCGTGGCAGAACATCACAATAGGTTCTCAACATCAGCATCCCAGAATTAGAGGGGACTTGTAATAACAAAGATTTTTGGAGATTATCTTTGATACTTTTATTAAAATTGTGATATTTATTTCTGAACATCAACATTCAGTATATTTATTTAAACTATTGTTTTAGATTAAAATTTAAAAAAATAAATATCACCTATCCTTTGAAACATCTAGGGTTAAAACAGTATCTATAATTAGGCACAGTTAAGTAAGTTAAAAACAGCAATTTATGTGAGACTTAACTTACTCAATACTAATCTTTTCTTAAAAATAGAAACGTCAAAGTAGGCAGATAATGTCAATAAAATAAGTTTATTCTCAATAATCTCGAAAGTCGTTACATTAATACCTACTATTGCTAAAATTTTAGGAGTAGCTCATTCTAGACATCGCGTTGAATCTCGCAAAGTAAATCAACGATAAATAAGGTGACTATAAAATGAGTAAATAGCTAAGTAAGCAAGAGATTGTCAAGAGCAATGATGCTTTTAGGATAAAGGTTTTGAACGATAAGCTGCAATTAAGGTCTAGCAGAATGCCATAGTTAGTGACAATTGGTTAATATATCTTAAGTTGAGGCTTAATCTAAAATGATTCTCTCTCAAGAGCCATGAAAATAGCTTATTTAAGCAGTTAAATTAGAAATGTTAACAAATTAATCATCATGAAACTCTATTAGAGATTTTAGTAGAGAAAATTTAATTTTCTACTTAATACAGGAAGAAAATGATGGATAAATTGGACTTGGAAAATGTCCGAAAAACTATTCTTTGGGCTATATGGTTAGGATTTGTTACTTATACTATATTGTTAGCCCCAGTTGATCAACCGGACACATGGTCTTTAGGATGGAAGCTTTTAACGCTTCAATGGCAAGAACTTAACGCGATTATTCCAACAATCTTTTGCTTGATGGGTATTTGGCCTATGATCTACGCTTGCCTAATGTTTGCTGATGGCAGAATGCAAAGCTTTCGCGCTTGGCCTTATTTTATCGGCTCAAATTTTACAGGTGTAATATGTCTTCTCCCTTATTTAATATTTCGTAAATCTAACCAAGTATTCTATGGAACAAAAGATAAGTGGCTTTCAATTCTTGATCGACGAACAACAGGAGCTTATTTATTAATTGCTACTATTGGTTTGTTGGGCTATGCAGTAATTGCTGGAAATTGGGAAGATTATATTCAGCAGTTTCTTCATAAACCTTTTGTTCACCTCATTAGTATCGACTTCTGTCTAATGTGCTTGATATTTCCAATAAGTTCATTATTTGATGATGATATGGCACGCCGAGGAATCAAGGATAAACGTATTTTTTGGGTAGTTGCTATTTTTCCTTTGTTTGGGCCATTAGTATATCTGTGTTTACGCCCCTCATTGTCAGAAAGTTTTTTAAAAGAGCGTGGCGCTACAGTAAATAGCTATTGATAAATTATGCGATGTAATCTGTCCTGAACTTATATTGAATTGCATAAACTAGTAATATTCTTTAGTTTCTTTATTGAAAAAAATTCGGTATCAGGAGTCAGGATTTAGTATGAATATTATCCAACTGGCCCATAGCAAAATATTGGTGAGTCCGTACACATCTGAATAGATGGTTTTAAGGCTCCCACCAAATTTATGGTTTAGTGGTGCAGCCATTAAATTGCAGTTCTGAATCTCCCAAGAGTGATTCTAAATTTTTAATTATATCTAAATATCTAAAATCTTTTTTTGAGAAAATATTATTCTAAACGTCACAAACAAAACCATGACTAAAGTCACAGTTCAAGCATACACAAGATAAAAAATAGTTGTTAAATTAGTAGTGATTTGCAATAATTGCTCAGTTAAAAGGTTCGATTTTTATCGGAGCTTGTGACTGAAATTCCTTACTCTTTCAGCAACGTCATTTTTTTATGTGTAGATTAATTGGCTACCTTGGTAACGCCATCCCATTAGATGAGTTGCTGTATAAACAGGATCATTCGCTTCATAAACAGAGTTACAGTCCTTTGGAATTAAAATCAGGAGTAGTTTGTGCAGACGGAGTGGGTGTAGGTTGGTACGATCAAGTGGGTAAACCCTTTATTTACCGAAATACAATTCCGATGTGGAACGATCCAAATCTGGAAGAGTTGAGCAACTATGTACAATCTACTTGTACAGTAGGCTATGCCCGATTAGCTGGGGTAGGTGAATCGCTAGATATTAGCAATTGTCAGCCATTTCGCAGCGATCAACTGTTGTTTGTGCATAATGGCGAGATATCAAACTTTCAACAGACTCTCTATAGACCAATACGTGAGAGCCTCTCTGATTCCACATACCGCTTGATTAAAGGCACGACCGACTCGGAACATATCTTCGCTCTACTAGTTCAAATGTGGCAGTCGTCTCCTGATAGCACTTTGTTCTGGGCATTGGGGGCTACACTTGAAAAGCTGACTGAGTTGGCATCAGAATACAACACAAGCTTTAGTGCCAATTTAATTGTCAGTGATGGTGAAGCAATTGCAGCAATTCGCTATGCTTATCGCACACAAGCGCCTACTCTTTATTGGTCTTATCATCCGCTCAAGCATCCAAATCAAGTTATTGTTGCCTCTGAGCCTTTATCTAAAAACCAAAATTGGACTGCTTTTGATGAACAAAGTATGCTATTTTTTCAAGCTCAGTCATTAGAGCCAAGAATTAGCCTGTTGAAGAAATTTTCTGCCATTGGAGTATAAACTTTACTTACCTCGTGATTTTTATCATGGGTAAGATGACTGAATTTATACTGGAAAGAAAAAGGCTCAACTAATTTTTTTAATTTAAGATTCGCCTCTTCTGGTGTCAGAAGAGGCGAAGTATTTTTATCGGGGATATTGATAATATCTGATGATTAGCCACCTATAGTGGTGCGTTCAACCAAAGGAGGTGTGCTTGAACCATTTCCTTTGGTCAGTTCAGATGCCAGTGTACCATGCAGTCGTGGATCGGCGGGTGATAGTTGTGGTTCTGTTCCCAAGGGTTGGGGATTAGCAACATACTCGAATTCACCTTTACCATCCATTGAAGGCCCTTTTGCCCACCGACCTTCAGCGCTATCTGTACCCTCTGAATGATTCCAGAATTGATAGGAAACCTCGCGTTTTTCCAATTCTAGAGGAAAGGAACTGGGGACTGGAGTGGTTTCAATTCCAGAACTTTCTATATCTTCAATAGCTGCTAGCCATTGGTTTTGGTGCATCGTGTCACGAGCGATTAAGAAACTCAGAGTATCTTTTACTCCAGGATCGTCGCTCATCTCGTACAGCCTTACAGCTTGTAAACGTCCCTGGCTTTCGGCATGCAGATTAGACCGAAAATCTGCCAAAAGATTACCACTGGAGGCAATAAAACGACCGTTCCAAGGAAAGCCAACGCTGTCGGCTGGTTGAGCGCCTAAACCAGTGACAATAGTATGTTGGGGGTTCATAGCCGCCGCAATCACATCTGTAATTACATCCCGTGGGCTAGTACCGCCCATAACCGCACCCACAACAGGGTCTTGTGCAGCTTGTTCTTGTAATTTCAACGGCGCTTTATCCAGCAGATGACCAATCAAGGTGGAAAGGATCTCGATATGCCCAATTTCCTCAGTACCAGTATCTAACAACATATCTCGATACTTAGCAGGGCCGCGACTATTCCAGCCCTGAAATAGGTACTGCATCATCACAGTCATTTCGCCAAAAACACCACCTATAAGTTCCTGAACTTTCTTGGCATATATTGGATCTGGTCGTTGTGGCCGTGTGTAATACTGTAGTCTCTTGGTGTGATAAAACATTTGGATTCCTTATTAATTACAGACAATGTTGAAACAAAATAAAGCTAGCTACAAACTTTTATTTTATTTTTGTCTAGCCTCTTACTTATTAGTAAACTAATCAAATCTTTTATTTCCATCAACCTATAGCTATAGAAAAATATTTAAATAATTATTCAAAATTAAGTTTACTCTATTCCTGCTTATATATTAATAATTAAAGCGTTTCTGCTAAATATTAATAATTAGATATGTTCGAAACTAAAAGACATATATTTAGTCTATTCAAACAAGGATAAACTAGTTAGCCATAGGTTTTAACCTATGGCAGACTTACTTATGGCATAGGATGGAAGAGAAGGTCAGGGAAAAAGTAATTAAAAACCGCCCAGGTAGAAAAGGCAACTGATATCGAAAGAACAGCAAGAACTGGTGCTAGAGAAAGATACCGAAGGAAATATGATTTTTCTTCGTCTTGTTTCTGCATACAATACTCCAAACATATTTTAATAGTGCAACAATTTTTTGTTGCGTTTTTCGAGATATGGCGCTTTTTGCTTGAGTGTAATACACTCTGGCAAGGAAAACGGTCTAGAAATCATGAGAATAAGAACTTGCTAATATAGTCTCATGATTTCCAATAGATTTAGCCACAAAACTGCTCTATTTGAGACAATCATTTGGCTATATGTCATACTTTATATGCAACCGAATAATTTCAAGTTTTGGCTCTATCAAAAGGTAGGATTAAGCGTTGATATTAATGTTTAGCTATGCTCTATAACATTACTTATTTTGTTCGAATTCGTATGCTACCAGTACCGCCAATAAAGCTGCTGTTCCCCACTGAAACAGGGGTAATTTACCCAAGAAATCAGAAATGCTGGGTATGACTAGGTTTTTATAATCTCCATCAATTCTGTTGTCTTCTGGAACAGATTGGTAAAAATTATTGGGTGCATTTTCAGATTTCGGTTCATCACTATGTTGTAAATTAAAGCCAAGAACTAATAACAACGAATCTACCAACGAAGGCGATATTTTCTGGGCTAAATCTAGTAATTTAGCTATATCTCCAACCAAAAGGTCACGAATTGGGTGTTCAGATGCATAAAGGATAGCATCGGACACAATTCTTGGGTCATAGTAAGGTGGTATTCCTGACGGTTTCACTCCTAACTTTGTTAAACCATTATTCCAGAAGGGAGTGTTGATCACGGCTGGCTTAACACTTGTGACACTAATAGGCCATTTTTCATGTATCAATTCGAGACGCATAGCTTCAAGAAAGCCCTCAATCCCATGTTTGGCTGAAGAGTAAGCACTTTGATATGGAAGCGATCGCCTACCTTCCATTGAAGAGACGTGAATCAGTGCGCCGCGTCCCTCACGTTTGAGATGTGGTAACGCCGCCATCGCACCATGTACTTGCCCCATCAAGTTGACATCAATAACATGCTTAAACTCTTCTGGTGTTGTGTTATCAAATGTCGCAAAGATACCGATCGCGGCAACATGAACCCACGTATCAAGCCGTCCGTATACCTCCACGGTTTTATCTGCGATCGCCTTAACTTGCTCAAATACTTGCACATCAGCGACACAAAGAGTTGCCTCGCCGCCAAAGCCGCGAATCTCTTCCACTAAAGACTTAAGCTTCGACTCACTACGAGCCGAGACTACCACTTTTGCCCCGCGTCTAGCAAACTCAAGAGCTGTAGCACGACCGATACCGCTAGAGGCTCCAACGACCGAAACGACCTGCTGATTGATTGGCTTTAATTGCATAAGTGTAATTCCTTAAAAGGGATTGGGTACTGGAGGCGAGGGACTGGGGACTGGGATTTTAATTCCTCATTCAATGCCCAATGCTCTACTCATTTATGATGAGCGCTGTTAACTCGCATAACTGTACCAGTGACGTAGCTGCTGGCTATTTGACATTGCGATTACAAAAAGAGTTAGCTGATATTTCGAATTGCAAGAGCAAATTGGTAAATTCTCCATTCATACTCAACGGAAGCTGTGGGAAAGTTATTTTAAAATGCTCCGCAGACCATAAATAAAACTGAAGTATAAAGGATGGAGAGGGAAAATGTTAGTAGTTCAATTTTCAAACTACGTCCTTTTTTTGCTCTTTTGTTTTATAGAAACCATTATAACTTTATATAAAATATTTTTAATTCTTTCAGGCTTAATGAAGCTCCTCAAAAAGCATTTGAGGAGCTTAAGGAGCTTTTAGAGTGTAAAACAGTTAGTCACTAAAATAATTTAACTCTCATAATTCGTACAGTCGTCTACCTAAAGAAAGGGCATTATATTAAATAATTTCGTATCCTAGAGTACAAACATTTTAAAAAGAGCAATATCTTATTCTTGTGCTTTCAGCCAATCTACAATTGGTGGTAGTTTTTTTGTAAGTTGTGGCGATTGCGGATGATATCTACACAGTTATTGATATGCCTAAGTAAGTCAATGCTAATATTTCAAGCTATATTAGGAAATTTAAATGTAGAGTGTGTTGTCGAGCAGCGTAATATCAATAATTCAAGGTGCGTTAGCCTACGGCATAACAGACTCTACGAACTATCTCTTGTTCGCATAGGCGGTTGAAGGTATTTATGCTCTTCAGAAGTTTTTCGATTAGCTCCATAGACTCGTGCATTTTTCCCATAACATTTTGGATAAAAAAAGGAAAGTTCAAGGCTTAGGAAAATATGGCAGTGCTTTCACCTAAACCCAACCAGGGCTGTTGATAAACTAAAAGCACTACCATACATTTTACTGTTGAGCGTGTTACATTTGAAATTTTTCAATGTTATCAAAAAGCAAAAATCCTTGCTTCAGTAGATAGGATTAAAACCGAATAAGCCCGTAATAAGCACTTGCAGCAACTAGGATAATTGTTAACACTCCCAAACTTGTGCTAAGTATAAATTGCACAGAGGTCTTTTGATTGAGAGCTTCTTTACTTCCACCTTCAAGTGTCGTCCGTTCGGTATTGTTAGAATCGGTTATTTTTTCAGTATTCATGACTGTTATCTTCTTTGATTATTTATTACAATTTCGCTTCTAATTTCAGAAAGTACATCTAGCTTGAGGATTAACAAAAAAGGTAGAAATCAGTAGATGAAATTAAACGTTATTTTCATCCATATCATTACAACTTGGCAGTTCAAGTATTTCTTTGGGAAACTACTTTTGGTAACTGCTGCTGTTCAAACCAAAAACTTATGGCTACGTTCAATACTTTCTCTTGAATTGCCTGGGCATTCTCTGAACGAAATTTATGTGCAAATACTCGAGCAAGTTTTGATTTTAACAAAGCACTAATGCACTCCACCGTTTTGAGTATGCGCGGAATCGTACACGCCCCAATATTCAATACCGCGATCGCGTAATTTCGGCTCGACGCGATGAATTTCTTCTTCTGAGCCTTCTAGGATGAGCAAATAATAACTCTGCTGGAGGCGATCGCTATAAACTCTGGCTTTCTCTTCGGGTATGCCTAAATCACCTAATGCCTTCAGTAAATTCTGGTTTGCTGCGGCTCCTACAGCCACACCTGCAACGCTGCTGACTAATGCTACACCTACGGAACCTGCTGCGAGTACGGCTCCTAAACCGGGGAGTGCCAAACTACTCAAACCAAGTAACGCGCTACCCCAAGTAGTTGCTGTCAGCGTCTCTCCTACGGCTCCGGTTGTATTGACATCTTGATTACCAATGCGATCGCTTATCTGCGCCTCACCGACGCGATCGCCTTGCTCTACATCTTTAGCAATGACAGAAACTTTCTCCATAGGAAAGTTTGCAGTTTTCAATTCACTAATTGCCTGCTCTATCTGTTGAGAATTAGCAAATACTCCTAATGCACGTATAGTATCTTTAGTTATCATATTTCCCTCTTTCGCAATTGTATTAGTGCGTCCATCTATAACCCCAGTATTCGCCTCTATTGACGATTAGATTAAGTATTAAAACGCTACTAAGTTGTTTAGTAAATTGATTTCCCCAAGGGGGGATAAATATAAGTGAAGATTTAGCGAACCAAGTGGAGTACGTCACGTACTAAACTATAGCCAGCTAAATCCCAAAGTACGTAAGAAATAAAGCCAATCATCGCTAAACGCCCATTCCACAACTCTTGTTGCGGATTCCATCCAAAAATCCAAGCATTGCGATCAGCACCGTTATAGGCTTTAGCCTCAGTAGATAATTCAACCACTTTGTTAGTTTCAGTTGCCATTAAAAATATTCCTGAATAACTCTACTACAGCTACATCTTAGTTACTATTACGGTTGTATTTCTCTGTCTATTGGAGAATCTAAAAGTGTCACAGGAAGTATCTGTAAGCATTATCTAGATTTTTGATAGCTTCGGCTAAAAAGCATCAGTAGCTTGCTCTAAAAAGCTCAGAAAATATCATCTTTAGCCTCCAGACTAAACTTTTAAATGAAGCAATCTCCTAATGCTATTTACTTTTTTTACAAACAGCCTCTTAGTCTGATTCACTCCTCAAGACAGATGCGAAAGCAGATTTAATTGAACCTCCTGCTTCCTTGATTTTTTGGGCAATAGGTTGCTCATTATGTAAAAATACACGCGCACAGTTGCGTCCCGGCAAACCAGAAATTGAACCACCCGGATGAGTTCCAGCACCAGTAAGATACAAGTTATCAATTGGTGTTTTGTAGTTAGCTAATTCCGGCAACGGACGGAAGCAAAGCATTTGTTCTAAGGTCATATCGATGTGGTAATAATTACCTTTGTAAGTTCCTAACCGTTCTCCCAACTCAGCCGGACTTTCTACATGACGGGCGATGATTGAATGTTGCAGATTGGGGGAATATTCCGCCAGTTTATTAATCACCCTGTCTGCAACTTTGTTTTTCAGTTCATCCGTCCAACCCGTACCTTTTAACCCTGTACCCTCTGCATCAGCAATTTGATAAGGGGCAAAAAACTCTATCCATAATGTGTGTTTGCTTTCTGGTGCCATTGATGGGTCGAGTCCAGTAGGCATCACCACATACATTGATGGGTCTTCATCAGGAATTTTGCCCAGAGTAATCAGACTATGGGCTTGTTCTACATGATTGACGGAATCAGCAATCAGAATTGAACCCATCAGATAATTATCTTGATGATTGTGGTGGATAAAGCGCAAGGGTTCAGATAAAGCACAATCAATTTTGAGGATGGTTTCATTGTTGTTGACGATGCGGCGGTCTAACCTTTCGCGCAAGTTGCTATTGCTATTATCGACATCGCTACTATCCATTAATTGCAGGAATAAGCGCTTGGCATCAATACTTGAAATTACACCTTTGTTAGCACGATATTCTTTACCACCAGCAACTCGCACACCAACAGCTTTACCATTATCTACCAATACTTTTTCTACCTTTTGGTCGGTGAGGATCGTACCACCTTCGGCTTTTACCATTTTCACCAAAGCTTCTACAAGTCCGCCACTACCGCCACGGGGTCTTGCCATACCGGGATTATGACGCAACATCATCATCATCGCCCCAAAGGACATAGCTTTTTGTGAGGGAGGGGAACTCAGTTCGGCTGAGAGTCTAGCCAGAGGTGCTTTGACAAACTCAGAATCGAAATACTCGTTAATATTATCTGTGGCACTGCTGAGTAAAGTACGCAGTAAATCAAGGGTTGTGTTAGAGCCACCTAGAAGGGAAAATAAGTCTTGCAGACTATTGAGATTGTAATTCCCTGCAATATCAACAATTGATTTGGGTGGTGCATTGAAGAAAGGAGCAATCCCTGTGATAAAACGCTGCCAAAAATCGGCATATTCAGCGTATTTTTCTGCATCGCGCTGACTGTAACGGGCAATTTCCGCACAAGTCTTTTCCACCGATTTGTGAGCTAAGAAATACTTGCCATCAGGATGGGGGCAAAAGGCAACTGGATCGCAGTTAAGGTATTCTAAGCCGTACTTCTGGAGTTCCAATTCCTGGATGACTGGCCCTAAGAAAATAAACAGATGGTTAATCGCGCAAGGACTAAATTTAAAACCAGGTGCTTCATCAGGCATAAGTTCTTCTGTTGTGCAACCACCACCAGGGAGCGATCGCCCTTCCAATAACAGGACGCTGTAACCAGCTTTTAGTAGGTAGCCTGCACAAACTAAACCATTATGACCAGCGCCAATAATTACAACGTCATACGATTCCATGACTGCAATGGGGGAGTAAAGTATATTCCCTGATATTAAGAAGTGCTGAAGATATCTAAATCTTTCGTGGGTTATAGAATATTTATATATCTAGTAGTAGTATTTTTATCGCCAAGAACTAAATTTCTTTTTAACCCACATATTGTACCCAATTGAGAAACACTATAAATAAATCCAGATTGTATATTATTTATAGCTAGTATCACTTTTTACTATAATTTTGGTAGTCAATTCTTCCAGTTCTTTGAGGTGTTGTGCGTTCACAAGCCATTCTTCTTCATAATTAGATTTATCTGTACTATATTGACTTTGTTGCTCTTTTAATGTCGCAATCTCATGATTAATTATTGGTAATGCTTTCCCTTGGATAATTATTTTTTTTAGCAACTCAAATCGTGATATTTCATCAATTTGACACAATAGTTGTGAGATACAACGACTGATGATAACTTCATTACCAAAATCAAGAATGCCCTTAGCTTCATCATCTTGAGATAATAATTGCTCACTTACATCAAACAAAGTTTCCACAACTGAAGGGATGTAATTCACAGGAATTTCTTCTTCAGTGTAATTTTCTAGCTGTTCTATAAATGCCCTAGCTTGTGTTGTGCCGTTTGGAAGCTTTTGTTTAGCAAGTTCTATCAAATGGTTTCTAAAATTGTCTAAATCTCCAACCAAACCAAGGATAGCTTTTATCTGACTATTAGATAATTCAACTGCTGACAACGACAGACGAAAGTAAATAGGAAATATTTCTAAACTACACACACGCAGTTGTTCGCGCCATTCTACCTCTTGTCTTTTATGTGGATAGGTATTATCAAAAATGGATTTCAACTTCGGAAAAAGTTGCATAAGCAGATTTTTAACAGGCTGCTTGTCCTCAACTGGCAGTTGGGCAATCCAGGTATTCATAAGACTATTTAGTTCGTCTATTGAAGGGTTTACCTGTCCCACAAAAATATGAGAATTTTGATGGATTATGCTATATATATTTGGACTAAAGACTCGTAAAGACTCAATAGCAATGAAATCAACAGGGTTTACTTCATGTTTTACTGCTGGATATGTCACTGTTAAAGTATTAATAAAATGAGTAATATCACGAATATTATTAATAAAGTGATCTATTCCTTGAAAGTAAATCTCACCCCAACGATTTTGGTTGATTTGTTGTTTGGGAGTTTCAGCAAATATATTATCCAGCTTTTCAAAAAGAAGCCTGCGAAGTGAGATTTTATCAGGAATAGGTAACTCAAAGCTAACTTGAATAATCTTTTCTAAGTATGCTTCTCCTGATATTTCTTTTGTATCTGCAATTGTTTTCATTACAACTTGTTTATCAAAGACCAGAAGATAAACAACGTTAGTAAAATTCCGCATTGCTTTGAAAATACGAAACAACTGCTTGATATCTTCAGCAGCCAACCGATCAATATCGTCAATTGTTACAACTATTCGCCGTTGCTGCTGTACTAACGTGTCTTCTACTTCTTCTTTTAGTTCCGCAGCTTCCTTGTCCTTCTCGTCCAATAATGCCGCTAATGCCTTACCAGTTTGAGCATAAGGTAGAGGAATGTCTGAAATAATGGCGGCAAAATCAGCTAATCTCTCTTTCAAACCTTTTGGCACAGATGACTGTTGGCTTAAAACGTTTTGTAATTGCTCAAAAAAGCGCCTTGTGATATTTTGGTGTCCAGACAATAACCAGGGATTAAAAGGAACGATGATTGGTTGGTCTTCGTCTGGCTTTTGCTGAAGATAGTGAACTACAAAGTTTAACAGTGTAGATTTGCCAGAGTTCCAAGAACCGTAAACTGCAATAACGAAACCTTCAGGAAAAGCCATTTTACAAATGCTATCTGCTAGATACTTGGCAAAGTTCGCATGTCCTAGCAGGTCTTTTTCAGGATCAACTAAGGAGCTATCTACCGATATATCGTTAATAGTCGTCTGTGCCATAACAAACTTTTTTACTCATGTTGCGATCGCTGGAAGCGGGCGTTTCGCCATCGCCTTTGGCGGGGCATAGCCCATCGTGACACATTCCGGAGGATGAGCAATGATACCTTACGATAGAAATTTAGAGTAAAATAATTTTCTCAAGACTTATGCAATTAGTCTTAGATTAATTATTTTGCACCGATGGAATTAGTAGGTGAATAGACAAACAGCGTATCTGGTAAATTTTCTCTCCACATTATCTAAAAACACTACTCAAATAAGTTAAATTTTAACCTAAATCCTAACTATTGGTTATATAAATGCAGAATTTTTTATGTCTATGTGTACTAGTAAAAGCTAAATTTTAATATTCCTATATAAAAGTATTAATCCTCAAGAATGATTTTGAGAAAATTTTAATATTATATCTTCACTAAATATTAATTAACTGCTAAATTTTTATTATACTAAAGCCTCTAGTAAAATTTTTATTAACTTTATGCCAAAGAATTTACTTATTGGATAGAAGCCTAGCTACAGTTATATGTTAGTTATCTAGAGAATGTTTTAAAAGTCTTCTGGTGGGTAGCAAAACGTTTTATATCCCCCTAAATCCGCCTTGAAAAGGGGCACTTTTAGAGAATTCGTCTTCCTTTTTAAGCAGGATTGGGGGGATCAACAACGTCTAAAATTACAGCCAACCACTTTTAAAATATCCTCTTATATTAAAGCCGTTTATAGCCAATATTTACTATGGACTATAGCAATCCGATAGCGAAGCGGTAGCGAGTCAGACGCTCCTGCGTCGCTCTAAGCGAAGCCATGCCGCAGGCTTTACGCTGCGCTATCGAGCGTCTTTGATTTCTAAACTTATTTGCGTAGGAGGGAATAGGCAACAGTCAACAGTCAATAAGACTCTTTGAGTTGTATTAAATTTTTTCAGAAATCAAATATGAATCCTATAGTCTTCTGGACAAGTAAGTAATTACAATGTCTTAAAACTTGTTGAGTGAGGTACTAAGAACCCACACCCGCAAGCGAGGAGAGGGCTAAAATGTACCTTGTATGGGTCAGGAAATGCTATATAAGTTTTGCTAATTTTGGTTAATAGTAACTATAACAATTTAACTCTTTAAATATTGACTAAATAATATGGTTCAGCCCCAAGAAGATGATATTTCAGTAGAAGCTAGTTCTCTTCCCCCTGTTCCCATTCAAGAAATCTTAGAGGATAGGACGTTAACAGAGACGGTACTTTTCCCAACTCCAAAACTGTTTCTAAAAATTTCTAAGCCAGAAATTCGCCAAAGTCTCAGGGCACTAACTTATGAAAGTGTCTTTGCTGCTGTTCTTTATAGCATCATCGGCGGCGCGTTGCTCAGTAATTTCTTGCTAGAGTTAGGCGCTGGCCCAGTCGAAATTGGTCTACTCGCCGCTATCCCTCAGATGGTGAATCTGCTCCAACCACTGGGAGCGTATTTGGTAAACCGAAGTACTAGCTTCCGTTGGTATTTCATGTGTATTTTCATCCCGTCGCGGTTGCTATGGTTGGTTCTTCTGCCAGCGATTTGGTTGGTTACTTCATCTCGTATTACTGGACACCAAGTAGTACAGTTGACATTAGTAATTCTCTTAGTAGCTAATATCATCGAAGCTTTTGGTCGTGCGCCTTGGCTTGGGTGGTCAGCTGTATTAGTACCTCAACGGTTGCGGGGGCGATATTTCGGCTTTCGCAATAGTATTCTCGGTTTGACTAACCTTGTTGGTGTGCCTTTGCTAGGTTTAGCGGTATCGGCTTGGCCTGGTGGAACCCTTCAAGGTTATGGCACAGTCTTGGTTTTAGGAATCATACTAGGGCTAATCAGTGTAGTCTGTCAGTTCTGGATGACTGATATAAACCCGCAGCTTTTAAAAGTTGGGGATTCAGACACATCACACCCACAGACCCAAGGAATAGATTTTAGCTTGTTTAAAGATGCTAATTTTTTGAAGTTTGTGCTTTACCTGAGCATCTGGTGCTTTGCTGTTAACATCAGCGCTCCTTTCTTTAACCTCTATATGCTGGATAACCTGGATATAGATATTAGTGTGGTAACGATTTATCACGGTTTAGGAACTGGTGCAAATATGCTAATGCTGCTTTTGTGGGGCAAACTGGCTGATCGGATTGGGAATCGCCCGCTACTACTATTAGTGGGAGTCTTAGTGGCGGTGACACCTCTACTGTGGCTTTTAGTTGGAAGAAATCAAATTTCTTTTTGGATCTGGCTACCCCTATTGCACATACTAGCTGGCGGGACGTGGGCGGCAATTGATTTGTGTACTAACAATTTGATGATGGGAATAGCACCGCTACGTTATCAATCAAGTTATTTTGCGATCGCAGGGGCAATTGCTGGTATCACTGGAGCAATGGGTATTACTGTCGGTGGCTTTTTAGCAACTCTCCCTGGTGCTGCGGGTTTGCTGGGGCTATTTGTGATCTCAGGCTTACTACGGATGCTTGCACTTGTACCCTTAGTTTTTGTTCAAGAACAACGCTCTATACCACTAGGCCAACTAATGCGATTCTTATTCCCAATCAAGCAGCCAATTGATCTAATAGAAGTGGAATAATAAGTTTTCAATTATCTATTTCAACAACATCCCAGCAAACTATAGAGTCTTTGAGCATCACGAATAGCGTTTCCATCGGGGTCGTTGTTGAAATACACGTAAACGTTAATTTCCTGCATTAGAAATGAACGGATATGTTCAACCCATATAGATAACTCTTCATCGGTATAACCTACGTTCCATTGCCCACTGTGCATACGGATATAAGCCCAATGTAATTGAATTAGCCACAATTTAATCTATTAAATAAATAGTTAACTATAAATCAAGCTATGTTACTTATGCAATATAAACTTAATTAAACTTGCTCTTAAAAAGCGGCTCTAACCCTATTTTAAAGGCTAAAACTGCTTCCTATAATCCTGGAATTATTCACTATCACTTCCTGCCAATTTTAATCTCCTTAAAATCATTTGAAAGCTAGTAGTTGATGGCTAAATTGTTGGAGTTGAGATTGAACCCAACTACCGCCATTAGCTATACATTCATAGCAGATATCTCCATAGCCTTCGCCTTGGTCATTGCATACAATTAATCTGGCTTCATGTGTCTGAAAGTTTTGCTGACAAATTAAACATATTTTGTTAATTTTGTCTGTATTACACTCAATTTGGAATTTCATGTTTGTTATCCTTGTTAAATACATTTAAATAGAAACAAATTGTATATGTTATCGCTTATAGTTTTTGGTAGAGAATTTACATTTATTAAAAAAGTATATGATATAGCATTTAAAGAGTGCTATTAATATAGTTTAATTTTTTATTAAAAGCCAAAACTTTATATCACGGCTTTATCTTATTTAAAGTAAAAG
>NZ_JACKZS010000437.1 GCF_014222285.1 Nostoc sp. UCD121 | reverse complement strand
GGACAAGGGGACAAGGGGACAAGCCAAATAATCAATCCCCAGTCCCTAGTCCCCAGTCCCCAGTCCCCAGTTCCCCATTTTGATCCGTTACAACTTCCAGAAAACGCAGTGGAACGCTTGGGTATTTTACACAGTTTTCCTGACTGGATTATTCAAGTCTGGTTAGAACAACTGGGTTTGACCGATACAGAACAACTGTGTGAATGGATGAACCAATCACCAACAATTGACTTGCGTATCAACCCACTTTGCACTTCAATCGAAGAAGTTGAGGCGGCTTTGCAATCTGTTGGTCTTTTGGTAAGACGGATTCCTGATTTACCCCAAGCTTTAAGATTCATGGGTAATACTGGGTCAATTCAAAAACTACCTGGTTTTAAAGAAGGTTGGTGGACTGTACAAGATGCTAGCGCCCAATTGGTAAGTCATTTGCTCGACCCCCAGCCAGGTGAGGTGGTAATTGATGCCTGTGCTGCACCTGGGGGTAAAACAACCCACATTGCTGAATTGATGGCAGATAGCGGGAAAATTTGGGCTTGCGATCGCACTGCTTCTCGTCTTCGCAAACTTCAAGAAAATTCTCAACGCCTAAATTTACAATCTATCCAAATTTACACTGGCGACAGCCGCCATTCCAACCAATTTAAAAACACCGCAGACCGCGTATTACTTGATGCTCCATGTTCTGGGTTAGGAACCATGCACCGTCATGCTGATGCTCGTTGGCGACAGACACCAGAATCTGTCCGGGAACTTTCGGTGCTGCAAAAAGAATTGTTAACACATACATCAACTTTTGTCAAAGCTGGTGGTGTACTAGTTTATGCCACCTGTACATTGCATCCAGCAGAAAACGAAGAAGTGATTTCGGCATTTTTAGCTAAGTCTCCTCATTGGCAAATTGAGCCTCCAAGGGGCATTGAGTTGGCTGCTTCTGCATATAGCACCCCTCAAGGTTGGTTTAAAGTCTGGCCCCACCGCCAGGACATGGATGGCTTTTTTATGGTTCGCTTAAGAAAAACCAATAATTCCGAGTGAATACTGTTTGGGATTGTACGATTTGATGGTGGCCTGAATCTACCAGAGGAGGCAGCAATGGTTACCCCTTCCAATGTCAAAAACTTAGTTAAAATCCTGATTGGAGCAGCCTGGATTGATGGCAGAATCCAGCCAGAAGAACGGCAATATCTCCGCGAAATAGCTCAAGCGAAAGGTTTGGCTAACGATCCAGAAATTAAGCCTTGGCTATACGAATTAGTTCCTGTACAGCCAAAAGAATGTTATGACTGGGTGCGGGAGTATTTAGGCGATCGCCCCAGCCTTGAAGATTGTGAAAATCTGATTGAAGCCATCAGTGGCTTAATTTATAGCGATGGCGAAGTCGCCGTCGAAGAAGCTAGACTCTTGACAGAATTGCAAGATATAGCGAAGCCAAATGATTCAACTCAACCGATTCAGACTAAACTTCTCAAACAAATTCAAAAGCTTTACCGTCGTTGGGTTGACGTACAAAACTAATCATAGTCAAAAGTTCATAGTCTAATGACTAATGACTAATGACTAATGACTAAATTATGACTTCGGTTTCCCCACACCCGGAGTTTCTTCTTTATCAACTTTAGGCACAAAATCAGGACGCTCTTTGCTTTCCCAACCTGCGGGGCGTTTCGAGTTGTACCAAGCTATTGAACCAATGCTTACAGCAGCAATAAAACCAACGACATACACCAAGGTGAAAGCAAAGGGAAAATGACCACCACCTGTTGCAACTGAATCTGCTGCCTGCATCAATATATGCATGAGTATATTCTCCAATGTTAAGTAACACTACTTGACACACTATAGAATGAGCGTATCACTTAACATCCCCCCCTAGTTTAGTTTGAGCAACTTCATATTGCAGAGAAAAGGGC
>NZ_JACKZS010000436.1 GCF_014222285.1 Nostoc sp. UCD121 | reverse complement strand
GATTAATAATTACCTTAGCTGTGGTTTCAAATGTTTGCTCAGAAGACAAGTCTGTCTAATCAGGATTTGTAGAAGTTGTTAATACTCAGTTTTTGTGATGATATTAATATTAATTTATCAAATATGGGATTTTCATGACTTAACTAATTGTGGGTGAGCGAAAACGGCTATGAGTAAGTTTTTGATTTGATTAATCAGAATTAAGTAAGCATCAATAATATATGTTGTGTCTTTTGGAGGATTGACAATCGAATAATTTTTTTTCAGCAGCTTATACTCAAGAACGTAGTTTCTAAGCGATCGCCAGTTTAACAAAACCACTCGCAATATGGTTAAGTTAAAGTTTTAACACCCTTTTAAGCCTTGTCGTTACCCACATTTGGGGATATGACATCTCTCTAAAGAGGACTAGTATTTAGATGATTTCAGCCCACTTAAATGGACTTTGGCTATCAGCCTTGCACTTCAGTTTAGGGTGGGATGTCGAGCAAGTGCGATACTTTAAAAAGTATAATAAATTGTGCTTTTTATTAAATACCGTTTATGCCTTATCGCAGAAAATTTTTAAAAAGAGCAGGATACACAACCCTTTCTGCCTTATTGACTATGGGGTTTTTACAAAAGGATAGGCAAAAGGAAGATGATACCACAAATGCTGCTACGGCAAATTATCTAAGTGCAAGCGCAAATGTCAATTCTCCCCTTCGACAATTAGCAGCAGCCAAAGGAAAGCGTTATGGCGCAGCAGTTTCTAGTGAATTTTTGCTACAAGAGAAGGGTTACGCTGACCTAATTGCTCGTGAATGTTCGATAGTGACACCAAATGGTGAATTAAAATGGAACGCCACTGAACCACAGCCAGGAAAATTTACTTTTGAGTCAGCAGATGCGATCGCTGGTTTCTGCCAAAAGCATAATATACAATTGCATGGGCATACCCTTTTCTGGCACATGGGAAAACCAGACTGGCTACCTTATCCCCCCACTCTTAAAATGCTCGAACGCCATGTTAAAGGAGTTATGGAACATTATCGCAATAGCCCTGTTTTAAAGTCTTGGGATATTGCCAATGAAATTATCGCTGATAGTGAAAATGAAACTGATAATCCTACCTACGGTTTGCGTAAAGGGGTAAAACGAGAATTAATTCGAGATTTGTTTTTAATTGCGGCTTCAGTTGATAACACCAAGAAATTTTACCTAAATGATTTCGGCATCGAAGGCGCTACATGGAAATCAGATCGTTTCTTAAAAATGGTCGAATATCTGAAGAATAGTGACGTTAAAATTGATGGTGCAGGTATCCAATCACATCTATGGTTTTCTACTGCTTATGGTTTTGATCAAAAAGGATTTAATTCTGTCTTAAGACGGCTTAACGATCTTCAAGTTAAACCAATAATCACAGAATTAGACATTATCATTGATGCCCCACTGCCCGATAATATCAAAAAGCTAGATCAGATGGTAGCCGACAGTTACAAGCGATATCTTGACCTCTGCTTTGCGGCTGGAGTTGATACTGTAATTACATGGGGAATTACCGACCGTCATACCTGGATACGTCATCCCAACTGGATGCCAGCAAAAACCTTTAGAAACAATCCAAGTCTCTGGAAATTCCTGCGTCCAC
This sequence comes from Nostoc sp. UCD121, assembly GCF_014222285.1. Taxonomy (GTDB): domain Bacteria; phylum Cyanobacteriota; class Cyanobacteriia; order Cyanobacteriales; family Nostocaceae; genus Nostoc. The sequence continues at coordinate 286 of NZ_JACKZS010000436.1, read as the reverse complement.
TTCCCTTCGATGAAAACCTGCAACCTAAACTTGCTCGCAACGCTATTGCCCAGGCTTTTCAGCAAGCGACTTAATACTTCATTCAGACGTAAATAGCGCTTTTAAATGTCATTTTTAACTAAGGATGTGAGGATATTCTTCCTTATTGACGATGATGAAAAATAAAGTGTCTGGAGTAATTAGTGATTAAGCCCTAATACAGTATTACATAGGGCTTGCTGGTTAAGACTGAAACCCTTGTATAAATAGTGATTGAAGTCTATAAATCGAACAAAAGTGCAAGGCA
>NZ_JACKZS010000435.1 GCF_014222285.1 Nostoc sp. UCD121 | reverse complement strand
GAATGAGAGTAGGGAGGCAGGGGGGACAAGGGGACAAGGGGGACAATGAAAATAACCATGCCCAATTCCCAATTCCCAATTCCCAATACTTCGACTTCGCTCAGTACAAGTTCCCAATTCCCAATTCTCCATGCCCAATTACATATAACCTAATTAGGAGAAAATTATGTCATCAAAAGTAACAGTCAAAAATGTAAATATCGGCATTGACGAGGCGAGTAGGGCTAAAATTGCCGAGGGTTTATCTCGTCTGTTGGCTGACACTTATACACTTTATCTGAAAACTCATAACTTCCATTGGAATGTAACGGGGCCGATGTTCCAAACCTTACATTTGATGTTTGAAACCCAGTATACAGAATTAGCTTTAGCGGTTGATTTAATAGCCGAGAGAATTAGAGCGCTTGGCTATCCCGCACCGGGAACGTATAGCGAATATGCCAAACTGAGTTCGATTCCAGAAACTCCTGGAGTTCCGAAAGCTGTTGAGATGATTCGCTTATTAGTGGAAGGACAAGAAGCCGTAGTCAGAACTGCACGGTCTATTTTCCCCGTGATAGAGGAAGTTAACGACGAGCCTACTGCCGATTTATTAACTCAACGGATGCAAGTACACGAAAAAACCGCTTGGATGTTGAGAAGTTTACTGGAAGAATAGGAATTAGGGAATAGGGAATAGGGCATTGGGAATTGGGAATTGAGAAAAAACTTAATTACCAATCCCCAATGCCCAATACCCAGTCCCCAATACCCACTTGCCCTGAGCGGAGCCGAAGGGATGCCCAATGCCCAATGTCCAATGCCCCATTCCCAAAAGTTGCAAGATTTAATGCAACAGGTGGGTATTTCTAGTTTTAAAGCGCTGAGTCGAACTGCTGGTGTTTCAGAACGGCAACTTTTGCGGTTACGCCAAGGAAAGCTAGAGCAAATGCGGGTAGATGTGCTGCTGAAGCTGTCACCAGTGCTACAGATGCCATTGAATGAATTAATCGCAACTTTTTCAACCGTAGAGTTATTACAAGAGAAAGCAGCGCCCAGTCAGGAATTGTTACAAGAGATTACAGATTTAAGAAAAGAGTATCAGCGATCGCAGCTTCAATTAGAACAACAGCGAGAAATATTACTACAAGAACTCCAGCAGTCAACTTTACAACTGCTGGAGTCTTTATTATTACAATGGCCAACAGCAGCACAGAAAGCCCAAGAGAATCCACAGATGGCGGCAGTGAAAATAGTACCGTTAGTGCAGAAACCTCTGGAAAAGCTTTTACAGGCGTGGGGAGTGGAAGCGATCGCACCCGTGGGAGCAGAATTACCTTATAACCCCCAACTACACCAACTGATGGAGGGAACTTCATTACCTGGAGAAATAGTCAAGGTACGCTACACTGGCTATCTTCAAGGTGACAAGCTGCTTTACAGAGCTAAAGTCAGTCCTGTTTGAGGGAGTTAGGGGTTGGGAGTTATAAATTCATAACTCTTTACTTTTTGTGCTGTCTGTTGAAAAATGACAGATATTGGGAATACTAAAATTGCTAAGGCGATCGCCTCTGAGAAGTTCTGTTAAAGCGTTGGTGTAGATTTAAGCTTACTTGGCGCTGTTGAAACCGAAATTTTTAGCTCTAGAGCAGCATTCCAGAGATAAATTATTTCCATAATGTAAGTAATCGGACATAAATAAAAAAATATTTGGGAAATAATCTGAAAAGTCATAACTTCAGCTTGTAGATCAGTAGATAGCTACATCAATGAGATGGAAGTAAGTTGGCGTTAAAAATCAACATCTGTGATAAAAAATAAAATCAGCGAACAGCTTGGAAATTGGTTATTCCAATGTTTTTACACAACTAAACATACATGGATTTTATCATGCCAACTTAGCAATATTGTTATTTATAGTTAGTCTGTTTGTAGTAGAAAAAATATACT
>NZ_JACKZS010000434.1 GCF_014222285.1 Nostoc sp. UCD121 | reverse complement strand
GCCTTAGTAGACAAACTCGCCAGCCTTGATCCAATTCCTGGTGCATTAGAACAACTGCTGTGGCATTTCGGTAACAAGCAAATTGCTGAAGTGACTGGACGCAGCAAACGGGTATTGAAGGATGATTCTGGTCGCTTGTTTGTGGATTCGCGGGGTTCTGGCGCTAACATTGCGGAAACTAACGCATTCATGGCGGGAGATAAGCAAATACTCATCTTTTCTGATGCTGGTGGTACTGGTCGCAGCTATCACGCGGATTTGAACGCTGTGAATCGTAAAAGGCGATCTCACTACCTGCTCGAAGCTGGTTGGAGGGCGGATAATGCCATTCAAGGGCTTGGGCGCTCTCACCGCACCAATCAAGCATCAGCACCAGTGTTCAGACCTGTTACCACTAACGTTAGAGGTGAGCGCAGATTCATCTCAACCATTGCTCGAAGGCTGGACAGCCTGGGCGCACTCACACGGGGGCAAAGGCAGACTGGAGGTAATGGAATCTTCGACACCAAGGATAACCTAGAATCCCAGTACGCGGAGTACGCACTGTATGAGTTATTCAAGCAAATTTTCCAAGGTCGATTCTCTGAAGTGCCTTTAGGGAAATTTGAGGAAATGACGGGGTTATCTCTGACTTCTCACGAAGGTGGGATGAAAATTGACCTCCCACCCTTGCGACAGTTCCTCAATCGGCTGCTGGCTTTGACTATCAGAATGCAGAACGTGATTTTCGAGAGGTTTGAGCTATTGTTGAGTCAACAAATCGAGACGGCGATCGCAAATGGTATCTTTGAGGCTGGTGTTGAAACTCTTAAGGCAGAAGGATTTAACATCGAAAGCTGTGAATCAGTTTATATACATCCTACTACTAGTAGCGTCACCAATTACCTCAAGATTGAGCGCGTACAGAAGAACAATATCAAAACTGCTGCCGAAATGCTGGAGTTCGCTGCTAAGTACCAAGGACAACTAATGGTAAATGCTACCTCTGGTAATGCGGCTGTATCAATTCCTACGCACAGCATATTTGATAGTGATGGTGGTGTTGTGCCACGGGTATTACTTATGCGACCACAGAAAGAAACTCGCCTACCTGTTGATAAGCTCTCATCATCCACTTGGCAGCAGGTTTCGGCTGATGCGTTTGTTGCAGCATGGTCGAGGGAAGTAGATGCGCTACCCAAATCTACAACTGACTATCTACATTTGGTCACAGGAATACTGTTGCCTATCTGGAAAGTTCTCCCACAGAAGAACAGTCGGGTGTTCCGATTGCAAACCAGTGATGGGCAGAAAATTCTGGGGCGGGTGGTTCATGCCTCCGACATCCAGACTGTTACAGAGCAATTGGGCTTGAAAGATAAGCTGCTTTCTCCACAAGAGTTAGTATCTCTGGTTTTCAACGAAGGGTATTCGCAAGAATTACCCGGAGGAGTTACATTACGGCGGTCTTTCATTGCTGGTGAACCACGCCTAGAGCTACTCAATGCCATCTCGCTTGCTGATCGACTGATGGCTGCTGGATGTTTCACCGAGATCATCAACTGGCGCAAGCGGATGTTTGTGCCGACAGGAGATCGCGCTGCTGATGTTCTGGCGGCGGTAATTGAAATTCTAGGATGAAAAAGTGAACTACCTACATTGACTCAACGAGAGTCAGTGTAGGCTTCCTGTCCAACAAAAAGCGCAGTAATAAATTTCTTGCGTCCTCTATTACTGCGACTTACATCTGGGCGGCAGGCTTCTTGATGAAGTTGTTTATGGGGGAAACCCCAAGACAAGACCACACTTCATCGCTTTATCCCCGTTCCAGAGGTCAAAATCCGTAGCCCTTCATCTCGAAGGTTAATGCATACATAGATGCTAGTGTGGTAAAACTTACTAGAGAAGACGACTCTCTAAATTAGCCAAGTAACCCTTGGGATCTCTGCGAAATCGAT
>NZ_JACKZS010000433.1 GCF_014222285.1 Nostoc sp. UCD121 | reverse complement strand
ATCGATTTCGCAGAGATCCCAAGGGTTACTTGGCTAATTTAGAGAGTCGTCTTCTCTAGTAAGTTTTACCACACTAGTATAAACCTTTAAACAACGCAGTAATTCCCGAATTACATCGTTAAAGGGTCTTCCTGTTTTTGCACAGTATTGTTCCAGTTTCTGCCTTTCTGTTGATGTGAGATTTACTGTCAGTCGTTTGACTGCCCATTTTTTATTCACCATTTACTTTTTATACTGCCCTATTATTGCCACAGAAAATTATACCTTTGTTTCAAAGCCTCTCCTAATCTGGCTTTTAGCCTATTTAATCCAATCAATCTCAAAACAATTGGCTTTTTTATCGGCGTTGCTGATGGTGATCCGTTCTGGGATGGATATCTGGGGCAGTGGCTCCTTTGGGTTAACTTTGCGGACGGGGCAAGTCTGTGGTGTGCGATTGGTTGATGGCGGTGTAGGTAACACTAGTTCACCGTTCCATGAAAACCATTATTCTGAGTCGGTTATGCAAGCACTTTCCCAGTTTGGAGCAAATAATCTCTTATTGCCAAGCCATTGAAAAAAACAATTGTGTGTTCGTTCTCTTTTGAGTTGCTTAAAGTAACCTCGCAAGGTTTGTTTTAGCCCAAGATTGAACCTGAACCAACTTCCCACTGATGTTTGAGCAATTCTTGATAAGTCGTTTCCCTTATCATCATCTGCTTATAGAGCATCTGCAAAAACTCTTGAGCTTGTTCACGGGACATCTGCTCCACTTGATCAGAGAAAGTTCTAAGGCTAAATTCTTGTTCTAAAGATAATTCAATGGGTTGGTTCATAGCTTTTATTTGAGTTTGCTTGTGTAAGCAAATATTGTTTTATATAAATAAATGTTACGATAGCTTTACAAAAGTTGAAGGGGTGTAAACCGTACCGATGTAGGTTAGAAATGCCGTATCTGCTGCTAGAAACCTTGATATCACTCCATTGTGGCAACTTAAACTATGGTAAACGGGGCAATGGTTTGAAATTACGTCCAGCGATGGTCTTCACGGTCGAGCCGATGCTAAATGAAGGAACCTATTAGTTCGTCAAGTCACGAAAGCGAACTACTTGATATTCTTGGCATTTCCAGTATGAAATAGGGGAAAATGTGAGCAATTGGAGCGCTTGCGTGGAATCGGAGCAAATAATATGTCTAATCTAAATATTGCAAAAGGTAGTTGCCTGTGTCGAGCAGTAAGCCTTTCCACAACTAGCATGAGTAAAAATGTGGGAGCGTGTCATTGTGGTGTGTGCCGCAATTGGGGCGGAGGGCCTCTGTTAGCTGTTGACTGTAAAAGTGATGTTAGCTTCTCTGGTGAAGAAAATATTGGGGTTTATCAATCGTCACAGTGGGCAGAACGTGGATTCTGTAAGCAGTGTGGTAGCCATCTTTTTTACAAATTGAAACAAAATAACCAGTATTTCATGCCTGTTGGACTATTCGAGAACTATGAAGGTCTTGTTTTCGATCATCAGGTATTCATTGATGAAAAGCCCAAGTATTACTGTTTTGCCAATGAAACTCAGAATCTCACAGGGGCCGAGGTCTTTGCACAGTTTGCACCTCCTGAATGACTCCTAAACATTAGAGTTACTTTTTACCAGTTTGAATTAGGTCGGGCGAATGAGCGCACTGCTTCACTCACCCTTGAGACAACAAATCACCCAGCGATATCCTTCCCGCTTTTATAGTTCATAGCTCTGGGTTTCCTCTTGCCTATAGGGACTAATTTCGATTGCTTAGGTGCTTGTGGCGGACGGCATTGCTCACAGTAGAGTGGTCGCACACCAAAGGTTTCTCGTTGTGTGGGTTGTTCACACTGCTTGCATACGAAGTTGAAAACGCGAGTATGAATTTCCCGTTTGTGCGCTCTGACGGTGTACTCTCGGACATCAATAGTTTTGCTGGGCATTGA
>NZ_JACKZS010000432.1 GCF_014222285.1 Nostoc sp. UCD121 | reverse complement strand
CGCTTGATGTATCTAATTTCCCTAATTATTCAGTATCCGGGAATTGGAAATCTGCAAAATACTAACCCCAGTCTGCTGGAAAATATTTTTGGCAGCATTCCCCAGTTTTCTAGTGCTGTAGAGGAGATTACAGCCTTAATGCGTAAATTATACGGTACAGTCTATGCTGAACTTCAGGCGATCGCGTCTGATTTAGACTGGCTGCAAAAAAATTTCATCATTGGTTTCAATAACATTACCCCTTCTTCTCCTATCATCCCATCACCAGATCAGTCTGTTACCCCACCTGATTTTGTGGCTCATGCCTATTCCGACTTTGATACATTTGCAAGGTTGGTGCAAACAATCCGCTTTATTCTGTATCACCCATTTTTGCTGACTTCAGGAAAGGGAAGTCTGCAAACTCTCGTGTCTACACTCAGAGAAAATGGGATTATCGATGGCGATGGCTTAGATACCGTCCGCAAGGATATTGAAAAGGTTCTTAAGCCTTATAAAATATTGCCAGAATTTCCCTTGAGAGATGGGTATTTTGCAGGGACAGCGATTTTATCAACACATGAATTAACTAAAGTGTTTGATGTTCTCCAGTCTCAGGCTAAAAGCTTTGATGATCCTGTAGCACTAGACATTTATGAAACATTTGCTACGCGGATGGTAAAAAGTAAGTTAGGGGTAAATCATGTGTATCCTGTAAGGGCGATTGCTAATCGTAATATGATTGACCCAAAGTTTTTACCAACCGATGCTCTATCTAGGAATTTAGAGCAATTGGAAGAGGCAATAGCTAAAGGGCAATTACTAGAATTAAATCGCTTTTCTGGCGGTGGTAAGTTTGTTCTTGATGAAGAAAGTTTTTTTTTAGCATTTCCATTGCAAATCGTATTTTGTAACCAAGCATGGTATTTAGGTTTTGAGTGTGAAGGTGGAAAATATGCAGGGCTGTTCCGGTTTGAGCGTTTGGATAGATTGTTTGTAGGCCAATTTCAAGGAAGATTCCGTTCTAAACAGGAACAAGAAAAATCATTACAGAAATTACAGAAGCTTTCTGCTGCTAGCGCAGGGATTTTTTTAGGGTATAGCGCCAGTGACCAGCGCAAGTTTCTTTCTAATGATAAGCAAGAACATTCTCAAGCTTGTATTACAGTGGAACTGTGGTTTAACGATGCTATGTTCCGATTTATCGCTGAAGGTACTAAGAGATTCCCTGCAAAACAAATGAATATGTCTCCACCTGTAGAGGGCGGAAGATTAATGTTACCTAAGTCAATTTTCTGCCTAAAGAAAACCACAAATAAACAGTTTCCTAATCGCTTTCGCGTGGTATTGCCTATATGGTATTTGGGTGATGTGGAATTTCTGCGGTGGATTGTTGGTTTTGGTGGTAATGTGAAAGTAGTGCAGCCAGAGGAATTGCTGGTTAAGGTTAAGGAAATGGGTGAGGCGATTGTTAGGGTTTATGAGCAGTAAGAAATAAAAATATATATTTTAAGATACTTTTAAAGGTCGAGATATAAATATCCCGACCTTTTGATTTAGAAAATTCAATTCTCAGAAGAGAAGCGACATCAAGAGTTAGCTGAACTAGGTTCTAATCCCTTGTATGATGCCTTGTTTCCATTAATTCCACTTCTACAAAGAGAAGCAACCCCTCTTATTTAAACCCTTACCCAGCTTAATGTCTAGATGCCATTTGCGACGGGGTATATACTTACAGCCGAATTCAACCATAATACATAGACATCAAAACGCTGTAACCCTTACTAGAAATGACATCGGCGGGGGTAACGAGAGAATAAGCATTTACAGCTTTTGCCACCCCCGCCGCAGGGAGAGTAGGAGAACATCAAAAATTCGTCATTCGCATGAAAGCCCTAGCATGATTCCAGATCAGCCTTTACCTTAAGACATAGAACAAACTTAGCAATACCATTACATCTATGCTAGTGTGGCAAAACTTACTAGAGAAGAGCGGAAATCCTGTAATCTTGACCTTGTAGCGAAATAATGGTGCAAAAAC
>NZ_JACKZS010000044.1 GCF_014222285.1 Nostoc sp. UCD121 | reverse complement strand
ATATATGGGTTATTATCATGAATAACCAAGCCAAGTAAATCACATACTGTTGATACAAGTCAAGTATACAGCTTATGTATTGACCAACTAGACACGTATGAGTTAAAGGATAATAAATAAAAAGAAAAAGTTAAGAAATGCTTATAGGATAAAAATAGTAAGTGATTCAGCATAAGCGTTTTTAGTAGGTAATGCTGCCTAAAAGTTTTGCTCCATCATGCCTTAAAAATTCTCAGCTTGGATATTAATTTTTAATTCCTATTCGGACTTATTTGAAATGTTTCCAAACTTTATTTATCTAGGGAAAACTGCGTAGGCACAGCCCGCTGTAAGCATCGCATTCCAAGAAAAACCTGCTAATAAGATTAATAGCAGATATGCGCTCGCATTACGAATTTCGTACAGCACCATTAGCCTTGAATTTAGGATAAGCAATCCGTTTGTGATGAAATTGCTGCCAAACATCCACAAATATCTGGGCAATTTGTGACATCTCTTCCCGTTTTAATCCTGAATCAGCGAGTTGATTGTCTTGCCATTTCGCACGCAGAATATTATTCAGCATTGTTAAAGCTTGTTCGGTGGAGACATCTTTAAGTGATCGCTTCTCTCCCACACGCTTACCTGAACTTGATGCTTGGAGCGATCGCAACGCTGCTTCACAAGAGTCCGCTAACATCACAATTCCGGTTTCACGTGATTGGGGAATCGGGCCATCGTAGCGGAAATCTGCATCGTCTACTATTAAACTCGGATCTTCCTGAGCCATTTGCTGGGCTTGATGATGGAAATAGGCAATCAGCATCGTTCCCTGATGCTCTGGAATAAAAGCTTGAATTGCTGTCGGTAAAAGGTGTTTCCGCGCCATTACCAACCCTTCAGTTACGTGCTTTTTGATAATTGCTGCACTCTTCCAAGGGTCTTTAATCTCTGTATCATGTTTATTCGGCCCCCCCATTTGATTTTCAATAAAGCCAAGGGGGTCGTGCATTTTGCCAATATCATGATATAATGTACCAGCCCTGACTAGCTCAACATTGCATCCTAGTTCTTTGGCAGCAGCTTCGGCAAGGGTAGCTACAAATAACGTGTGTTGAAAAGTTCCAGGAGTCTCTGTAGCGAGTCGTTTTAATAAGGGCCGATTAGGGTTCGCCAACTCTGCTAAACGGATGGGAGTGACCAAATCGAAAACTTTTTCGAGATAAGGACTCAATCCCAAAGCTACAACACTCCAGCCTAAACCGGATAAAGCAAAAAACCCGGCTTCTCGGAGGACGAGATACCAGGTTGAACCAAATGCTTGACCAATTAAGATTTTAACAACCAGATAAATGCCGCCTTGAGTTAAAGCGATCGCAACCCCTAATAATGCCAATTCTTCACGCGATCGCAATCGTTGCGCTATGTAACTACCTACTATTGCCCCACCAGCACCAGCTAAAAGCGCAGCCTTGCTCATATCCAAGCTAACAGCTAATATCGGCAACAGCAGTCCAACAACTGTTAACCCCAAAGTCGGGCCGTAAAAGCTTCCCAACAATAAACCAAGGGCGCTCCAAGTGGTGTAAGGCAATCCCACTGTCACCAATCCTGGCACACTCAAAGTTAGCAATAACACCAAAAGGCGATCGCGTTGTCGCAATTCGTAATCAATATGTCGTTCTACCCAGACAAAAATGCCAATGGCGATCGCAATTACCCCTGCTAACTTCAACAACCCCCGCCATTTTAGTTCTCGGCGAACCAGGCGATAATGCTCCAGCACCTCTAAGTTCCATGCAGTAATCTGCTCTCCTTTTTTGACAATTACCTCACCACGCCGTACCTCTTCCATCACAGGCGGCACTCCAGCAGCAGCCTTTTGAGCGTTTACTCTCGTTTCTTCTTCATCTTTTTGCAGATTCGGCTTGAGTACAGCTAACAACAGGTTCTTTGCCAAAGGTTCGGCGGATTCTGGTACAAAGGACTGCAATTGCAAACTCACCGCATCCTGTAATATATTTTTTGGCAGTCCTTGTGGGATGCCTTGGGTGAGAATCCGCTCTGCACTCTGATGGATTCCCATTTGTGTTTTTTCCCACTCCACATCTGACAAATCCAAAAGGAATGATTCTTCGTATACTGCTTCTGGGGTAACAGTCTCTAACTGTAAAAGTTTGGTAGTCGCTTCGGTGTATCTTTTGCGTGTTTGGGAAATTTGGGAAATCAGTAAAGACAAGTTTTTCTCAGAAGTTGTGACGCGGTAAGATTCTAGTTCTGCAACGGCTTGAGTAAAATCAGTACTTTGAGAAAAATCAACTGGCTCTGTTTTCTGTGGTGTTGGGCGCGGTTGGCGTTCCTGATTGGGTGCAGCTATAGATGATGAACGGGATGAGGCGGTTTGTCCTGTTCCTTTCTTTTGCTGATTTTTACTATTTTCTACGGCAACTAGTACCGCTTGCCATTCTGAGTCATTACAAGAGCGGAGGTAACGCTGGGTAGAGATGGGCAAAACTACAGGATCAAAAAAAGGAAAAACTCCAGCAACGGCACGAATTTCGTTACCATCATCTAGAAGTTCTTGCAAATTTTCGTTGATTTGTTCGTTCATTCGCGCATCCAGCATCAACACTTGTAAGGAGCTTCTACTGACGGCTTTGCGCTCGGCTTCTGTTTTTTTCTGATCTTCGATTTTAGCTGTATAAGGCGCTGTAATGGTTTGGGGCGCGGGATATCCTACTTGTAGTTGAGTTTGGTTGTATAATTTTTGCCCAATAACGCCTGTAAGGGATAATACAGCGATCGCTAAAATTCCCAGGGAGCGGTGTTCATGCACCCAATCTAAACAGACTGAATAAATACTACTCTTAGTTTTGACCGATTTTGCCTTTGACTGGAGCGCTCTTTCTTGTTTTCGACGAGCGCTTTTCTCATTGGTTTTGGATAAAAATAAGATTACATTCTTCAGGAAAGTCCTTAAAAGTTGCTTTCTATCGCTTTTACTTTTAGGACTTCTCATTAACTTTCCTTTACGGCGTAGTCCTTTGTACTGTCGCCGCCAGTGAGTCAATTGCTGGGTTAAGAACTGCAAAAATTGCTGCATTTTCATTATCTCTGCCTGCAATTGCCTACTTTAATAGCTCAAAAAAAGACAATCATCAGGGAAATTTCATCTGCTACTGTTGCAACTACGGTGACGAGGCTAATTAAAGCTGATTTGCCACAATAGCTACAGACAGAATCTGTCTGAGGTTTGCTGAAAAGTTCTAGTATATAAGACTAGTACACTATAGCAAGGGTCAAAAGCCCCTTGTCTAGTTAATTGAGATGGTAGCTGGATTTAATCCAAGCTGTCCTATATGTTTTATGAAGCTAATTTTGAGAGTTTAGTACCCGCACTATTGTTCGGTGGAAATAAAATTAACGCGATCGAATAACGCGGGGAGCTGCGTAAACTGAAAGCAAAGCCTCCTCATATCCCTGTGTTAACTCTTTGGGATTTAGGTCAATATCATACACTCCTGACCACACCGCCACAAATGCATCGGTCAATTTTAACATTTGGGAAAAGCTACTTAATCCCCATGCTGGAGAATTCCTTTGCAAGAGCAAGACTTGCCAATTTACAGGAATTCCGCCTATACCGTTATATGCTCCTGATAAAGCGCCAGTAATTGCACCTGTAGCCTGTGAGCTTAGGGATGTAGCATCTTGCACTTTAGAATTGTCATTGTGAGTAGCCTGCAAAACTGCAAGGCGAAAGTCTTCTAAGGTACTCAAAAAGCAGTAAAATGCCATAGCAATTGTGTTACTGAGTTTTTCTTCTCTAGCAAACTCAGCTTGCGCCCTTGACAATCCCGCTCCTTGCTCTAATAAATTCTGGACTTTTAATAATTTGTTTGGTATGGATGTTGGTGTTTCACCAAGAAAAGAAATTGTTTGTGGGATGAGGGTTAGAGGGTCGAGTTTTTCAGTTAGGGCAAGAGATATCGCATAAGCTACCGCGAGTGTTCCATCCCGTACTACTGGGTCATCTTCCCAGATTTTGAGTACACGCAGCAAGTTTTGTCGCAGCTTAATCGGATTTTCGTGAAAAAAAAGTGCTATTGGTAGTGTGGCAATAATTATTTTTATCGATATATCACCAGCTGCTGCTAAATGAAGAGATTCTTGCTGCTGACGCGCTATCCAATCATCTAAATCTAATTTACCCAAGTTAATTAAACTCTCAGTACCCAGAATCGCCATTCTGCCTAAATCTAGGTAAATCTGAGACTGTATTTTACCATCAGATGTTAAAGTTTCCCCCAGAAAGGCTCCGAGGAAAGTACCTCTAAATCTACTTATAGGAGAATAACGCATAGAATTTTAGATTTTGGGTCGCACTTTTGGAGCGTTCCCAGCGTAACCTAGATTTGGGATAAAATTATTCAACCCCAAATCTAAACTCTAAAAATCAATTAATTTTTCATTCCTTACGTTTGATTTTTTCTTAAATGATTTACTAAAGCTTGTAAACCCAACAAGTAACTTTGAACGCCAAAACCACTTATTTGCCCGATCGCAACTGGGGCGATGTACGAATGATGGCGAAAATCTTCCCGGCGGTATATATTACTCAGATGCACTTCGACTGTGGGCAAGTTAACAGCCGCGATCGCATCTCGCAATGCCACACTGGTGTGAGTATATGCCCCGGCATTAATTAAAATTCCTTGATGTTGTCCTAATGCCTCATGAATACTATCTACTAAGATTCCTTCATGATTTGACTGCAAGGGAAAAACTTTCACCTGTAACTTGAATCCTTCTTCTTCTAACAGGTGGTTAATTTCAGCTAGTGTCAACGCGCCATAAATTCCTGGTTCTCGCTGTCCTAGCAAATTCAAGTTTGGCCCATGCAGTGCCAGAATGCTTAAGGGTTGTAATGTCGAGTTCAACACTTTGGCTCTAGTGGCGACGACGCGAGCGATCGTTCACAGGAATCGGAATCAGTTCCGGTTCCGGTTCAGCCTCTGGCCCTAACAGGCTTTCAATCAGCCTGCGTGCTAATTCCTTAAGCTTTTCCAGCACCTTTTCTATATAGTCCATGAACTGAATGCTCCTGAGATACTACCTCAAATTTTGATTAACAGGTACGCAGGAAATGGCACATTGTCGTACCTCTGGCTTCCAACCGGGCACAGACACAATCCCGTATTTGGGACATAAGCCACTTCTAAAATTTGGCGTTGTGTTCTCCCTTACTTTTTAGAGTATCACACTTGCAACCTACAGAACTGCATCCTATCAAGGATGAATATCAAGGGTCAAGAGTTTAAAGATCGGACTTTGGACTCTTGACTACGAATTTTAGATTTACGCTAGGGTAGCGTTAGCGAAGCGGTAGCGAGTCATCGAGCGTCCGTAGGTAGGAGCGTCTTTTAGATTTTAGATTTTGCCTACAAGGGGGAGCCACTGCGGTGGACGGATTCTCCGGCATAAAGCAAGTGGCATCGGGGTATGAACCGCAAAATTCTTTTAATCCAAAATCCGAGTTGCACTGGAAGCGCACCAAAGCTATAACCCAAAATCCAAAATCAGTTGACTTACAGTTAGCCTTCTGTGACTTTCTTTTTCGCAGCCGTCGTTGACTTAGCAGTTGACTTAGCAGTTGACTTAGATTTGGAAGTCGTTGATTTAGTCGTTTTGCGAGTCGATTTCGTTGTCGATGCCTTAGCTGCCAATAAGTTAAGCGCCTCAGTCAGGGTTATATCTTCTACAGTTTGACCTTCTGGGATACTCACATTAGTTTTGCCGTGCTTGATGTAAGGGCCATAAGGGCCATCGTAGATGTTAATTGTTTCCCCGTCCTCTGGATGTGGGCCCAATTCGCGTAAGGCTGCCTTGGACTTGCTGTTGGTGGAACTGCGTCCCTTTTTTGGTTCGGACAATAATTCCAATGCACGCTCTAGGCTAATTGTCAACACATTGTCAGCAGCTTTAAGGGAACGGTAATCTTTCCCTTCCTTACCCTGGTCATGAACCACATAAGGGCCAAAGCGTCCCAAACTTGCTTGGATTTTGCTGCCTGTGACTGGGTGAACTCCCAATGTCCGGGGTAGTGCCAATAGACCAACAGCCATTTCCAGGGTAACGGTTTCTGGGGTGACACCTTTGAGTAGGGAGGCTTGTTTCGGTTTGGGGTTTTCGTCGGTTTTATCGCCCAATTGGACATAAGGCCCATAAGCACCGATTTTCACATAAATCGGTTCGCCAGTTTCGGGATGCCGACCTACCTGGTCGGGGCCTGTGATTTTTTGTCGCAGCAAAACTTCTACCTGTTTGGGGTCGAGGTCGGCTGGGGTCAAGTCTTTGGGAATTGAGGCGGTGATTACCCCCTCACCATTTGTAACTTCAATGTAGGGACCATATTTACCAATACGGACTTTGGCATCTAGATTCTCCAGTTCTACAGTCCTAGCTGTGGTGGCATCAATTTGACTTTCCCGTTCTTTTACCAGGGTTTCCAGCCCTTTTTCTCCCAGATAAAATTTCTGCAAGTAGGGTAGCCATTTTACCTCACCTGTAGAAATGTCATCAAGGGTTTGCTCCATCTTCGAGGTAAAACTGGGATCAACAATGTCTGGGAAATGTTTTTCCAGTAAGTCGGTGACGGCGAAAGCGGTGAAGGTAGGAATGAGGGCGTTACTCACCAAATGGGCATAACCTTTGTCAATGATTGTGCCAATGATGCTGGCGTAGGTACTGGGACGACCGATACCTTCACTTTCTAAGGTTTTCACCAAAGAAGCTTCGGTGTATCTAGCTGGGGGTTGAGTTTCGTGTCCAACTGCTTCTAAATCTGTACAATTCGGATGATCTCCGACTTTCAGATTGGGCAAAATTACTTCCTGGTCTTCCAGTGCTGCTTCTGGGTCATCTGAGCCTTCGACGTAGGCACGTAAATATCCAGGAAATTCAATCCGTTTGCCAGAAGAACGGAATCCAGCATCCTCAACTTGCAATTGCACGCTAATTTGAGTTTGGCGGGAATCAGCCATTTGACAGGCGACAGTCCGCTTCCAAATCAAATCGTAAACGGCAAGTTCCCGACCGCCCAAACCAGTTTCTTGGGGAGTGCGAAAAGTGCTACCGGCTGGACGAATTGCTTCGTGCGCCTCTTGTGCGCCTTTGGATTTGGTGGTGTATTGCCGGGGTTGGGGACTGAGGTATTGTTGACCATAAAGCTTTTCTACAGAACTCCGAGCAGCTGCGATCGCTTGATCTGACAAATGCACCGAATCTGTCCGCATATAGGTAATATACCCTTGTTCGTACAAATTCTGGGCAACCCGCATCGTGTCGCGGGCTGAGAGGCGCAATTTCCGGTTAGATTCTTGTTGCAGTGTCGAGGTGGTAAACGGTGGCGACGGCTTGCGCGTCACTGGGCGTTCCTCGATGTCGGTAACACTCCAGGTTTTCCCTGTTAGGCGTTCCTTGAGGGCTACCGCTTGATCTTCGTTGAGCAACAAGACATTGCGACCTGCGATAATTTCTCCAGTCGCTGCATCAAAATCGCTGCCGTTAGCAATTTTGGTTCCTGCCAATGTTACCAACTGGGCACCAAAGGGCGTTTTTTCCTTTGACAAACTGGCTTTCAAATCCCAGTATGTACCCTCATGGAAAGCGCGGCGTTGGCGTTCTCTAGTGACTAAAAGCCGCACAGCTACAGATTGCACCCGCCCAGCAGATAATCCCCAGGCGATTTTCTTCCATAGCAGGGGAGACAGCGTATAACCCACGAGTCGATCTAAAATCCGCCGCGTTTCTTGAGCGCGAACCAACTGCTCATCGATTTGGCGGCAGTTTTTCAGAGCTTTTTTGATTGCCTCTTGGGTGATTTCGTGAAACACCATCCGCTTAGTCGGAACTTTCGGCTTCAGCAATTGGTATAAATGCCAACTAATGCTTTCACCTTCCCGGTCTTCGTCTGTTGCCAGAATCAGTTCATCTACATCTTTAAGGGCTTCTTTAAGCTGGGTGACAATTTTCTTTTTGTCTTTCGGGACAACATATACCGGTTCAAAGTCGGCGTCCACATTTACCCCTAGCTGCGCCCATGTTTCCCCCTTGACGGCAGCAGGAATTTCACTAGCCGACTGGGGTAAGTCACGCACATGACCCATAGACGCTTCCACCCGATAGCCTGCTGGCAGGTAGTTGCGAATGGTACGAGCTTTGGTTGGAGATTCGACGATGACGAGAGTTGACATGGAAATTTCAATAAAAAGAATAGCTACTAAGCTAAACAGTCAAATTGAGGTAATTTTTGCAAATTGTCAAGATAAAAGGTCGCGCTTAGGGCGGTGATTTAATCCTCACATAAACTGTCTGCTTGGGAGAAAATCCCCTGAACTTGTGGCCCAGTCTGTCCCAAAGGATAGAGAAGGCCACGCTGGATTTGAATTTCCAGCTATTTCAATCTTTAACTTATCTAACGCATAATTGGCGACTACAGTTTTAAAATTTGGGGAATTGGCCATGGGAAATGGGGAATGGGGAATGGAAGGGAAGAATAACTATTTATTGACCAATGCCCAATCCCCAATCCCCAATTCCCACTTTCATATAGCTTGTGCCAAAATTAAACCAAACTTGAGAGCAAAAGCGAAGTAGGGTTTGTATCCATGTCAGGAAAGCAAAACTATGAAACCAATTCGTCAAGGTGATGTAATTTTACTGCCTCTGCGGCAAATTGAAGGAAAAAAAATACCTCACTTAACTTTGGCAGAAGGCGAAGTTACGGGGCATAAGCATCGCATTACTGAGAGAAATGCCGAATTATACCAAAAAGATAGCACACTTTGTTTACGTGTGTTTTCTGAGTCGGCATTGCTTGCCATGAGGAGCATAAAGCTATTTCTATTCCCCAAGGTGACTGGATGGTTGAAAATTCAACGGGAATACGAGCCTGAAGGTTGGCGATATGTCGCTGATTGAAAATTTAACACCTGAGCAAGAGGCTTTGATTCCAGTCTATCGGGAAAAGTGGCGAGCGATCGCGCTTTCAACTGAGCGGATTGATAGAGAAAAGGCAGCAATAGCGGTAAAAATAGCTTACGAAGTTCTCGGCTTATCTAAGCCGAGAATTTTATTTTTTGATAGCCCTCTTGCAGCTTTTAAAAGTGTTAATGCTAATTTAAAAAATAGCTACAGCAATCTTGAAAAATATTGGTATCGATGGAATTTACCAGAGCATCTGCTAAAAACATACCATGACTTGTTTAATAAAATCCTTAATTGGTTAGGAGAGTTATTGTCTGAAGATTTATTTTCCTCTCTATCCAATGAACTCTACTTCAACTTAGATATATGTTTTTTCTTCTGGCAACAAGTCATACAGCATTTAATCACTCAAGGAGATATTCCCAATGAAGTTTTGAGCTTCTTAGAGAGCGATATGCGAGTAGAGCCTGAAGAATGGATACAAAGATGCTGTTTGATTGAAATTGGTTTTGTTGTATTCAATGCACCTTACAATTCCACAGGATGGCAGTTATTGCGAGGACTGGTTGAGAATTGTGGTTGGGTTTATCCTTTTAAGGAAATTTGTATAGTATGCGATCGCCCCACAAAATTATCTTTTGACAATGAAAATCGCCTCCACGCTGAAGGCGAAGCAGCTATTGAATTTACTGATGGATATAGCCTCTACTCCTACCACGGCGTAACTTTACCTGAAAAATACGGTAAGATTCACCCGCAGCAATGGCAAGCTGGATGGCTTTTGAGAGAGGAAAACGCCGAACTACGCCGAGTGTTAATTCAGGGTATTGGTTACGCCCGAATCTGCCAAGAACTACAAGCTATTGAATTAGATACTTGGGCTGAATATACACTATTAAAAATTGATGCTGATGAAGAATCAATTCATTTACTAAAAATGACTTGTCCCAGTACAGGCTTTATTCACGCCTTGCGAGTTCCACCGAATATGAACTCAGCGCGTGAGGCAATTGGCTGGGTGAATTGGGGTGTAGACCCAGAGGCATTTGGTGTGCAAACATAATCATGCTTAACTGTATTAGGTTTTATTTTTGAGATCGCATAAAAAAGACGCAAATTTATCTTTTGCGTCTTTTTTGGGAATCTTTAAAATTAGAAACTAAATGTGGTTCTCAGTGCGCCAATCACAACATCATCGTTGTTATTGTTATGATCTGGGGATGTTAGCCAGATGACTCCTGGGGTAATGGTAATATTGTCACTCAGCTTATACTGGTAGAACGCCTCAAGATGATAGGATGTATCGGGATCTGTATCTAATCCTGCGATATTAGAACTTGTTAATCTAGGTTCCACACCGGCAATAATACCAGCCAAACTTCCTTCTTTACCGAGGTCAGGGAAGCCGAGGGTAACGGCATAGTTCCAAATATCAACTTCTCCACGATCGCCATTTAATGTGCGGCTGTTGGTGTATCCAGCCCAACCACCTAAGACTATCTTATCGGTGATGCCGATGGATGCTTGGACACCATAAGAATTACTGGAAAATCGGGAATCTAACGTGCCATCGGCATCTATATCTAAGGGCGCGAGAGTTGCTGCATTGCTACCTGTGAGTAGTGGTTGGTTGTAGGAATTGATGTAAGTTAAACCAATAGTAATGCGATCGCTTGGTTTAACTGTCAACTGTGCCAACGCACCATAAGATCCATTAAACAAACCATTATTAGGTGTAGGGTCATTAGCTGTACCACTCAAATACCCTAAACTCAGTGCCAATTTATCACTGAACTCGTGCGTTACTCCCAAACCCGCGCCATTCATTTGGCCATAAATTGGGTTACGTGTACCAAAGGTGGATAAAGCACCAAAGGAGCCATCACCGTCAAAGAGATTAACAGTAGTGGTAATATCATCTGCTGCACCTGCGTTAGCGATCGCAACAACCTCTGTTTTTTCGCCCAACGGAAATCTGTAGAACAGTGCGTCTATAGCAGCATCAGTAGTACCATCCTCACCAGCAAAAAATAAATTGCCCTCTGGTGTACCAATGTCAGGGGTAAGAATATTATTAGCCTGGATTCTGGTAAACAACGTATCTTTTCCAGTAAAACTCGTCACAAGTTCTATTCGCGCTCGTGCCCCTAAAGTTGTATTTTTATCTGTAATTTCTGCACCGTTAACTGTATTTCCTGACAAAACATCGCTAACGACAGCAACAACTTGTCCTTGCAGTTTGGTTGTGGTTGAGAACTGATTCGCCTCCAATTCAGCAGTTTTAGCTTCTACTGCATCTACACGACCTCGGAGTGTCGCCAGTTCTGCTGAAAAATCTGCTTGCAGCTTTTGTAATGTTGCTAAATCTTGTTTGTTAACTAAATCGCCTGTGGCTGTAGCAATAAGTTCGTTAACGCGATCGAGACAAGCATTCAAACCGGCAGCAAATTCATATCGCGTTAATGCCCGATTCCCGCGATAAGTACTATTTGGGTATCCTGCAATACAGCCATAGCGCTCAACCAAGGACTGCAATGCTTGGAATGCCCAGTCAGTAGGTTGTACATCAGAAAATTGAGATACGGAAGTAACTTGCCCCATTATCTGAGTTTCTGTGTCTGGACTAGCTAAAACCTGCGGTTGATTAATTTCTGAAGTATTGGATATTTCACCTGCAAATGCAGCAGTATTTACAAATAGCACTGCACAGCAAACTGCTGGACTAACTAGCAGATATTTACAGAATTTTTGCATTTTTCTCCTCACACTGATCTCCAATTCACACCCAAAGCACGTTTTTTTAACGTGTATTTTATGCAAATATTTGTCAGTAATATTATCAGAAATAGACAACCTTTTTAACAAAAAAAGTCAATAAATCCTAATTATTAAAGGAAAACTAAATTGCAGAGGGCTGTACCATCTGACAAATTTTTGTTGTTACTCATTACACAGGAAACTGAGAATGATATTATGTATTTTGAGTGAGAATGAGAATTATTATAGTCTAAAATTTAGAATAAGTCTCATATAGGACTTACGCACAGGTAACATAAAATCGTAGACGCATTAGCGAAGCGGTAGCGACGTTCGCGTAGCGTCTCGCAGAGAAGGAGCGTCAGCGGCTTGCCGCAGGCTACCACAGAGGCACAGAGAACACGGAGGAATAAGAGTTTGAGAGGTATTTTGCGTAAGTCCTGTCATAGACTTGCATCGATTTTGAGGAGGAAAACACCGTGATGATGAATGGTAGAGGGCTGATAACATGCAGACAAAGAAGCGGCATCTTGTCCATGATGGCTCTACTAATGTTGTCGATGATTGCTGGCTGTAGCCAATCGAATCCGAATCAGGGAACAATACCTGAACAGTCGCCGCAAACACAGGCGACTGTATCCACGCCAGTAGCGCAGTTAGGAAAAACTAAAGTTGTGACGACATTTTTGCCGATATATTTGTTTACTAAGGCAGTAGCTGGGAATGTGGCAGATGTAGAAATTCTAGTCCCGCCTGGTACGGAGGTACATGAATACCAAGCGACACCCGAAAATGTCAAAGCGATCGCAACTGCGAATGTGTTAGTAAAAAATGGTTTAGGTTTAGAGGAGTTTCTGGAAAATACTGTTAAAAATGCCGAAAATACCAAACTAGCTGAAATTGATGCCAGTAAAGATATTAAACCCTTAAATGAAATTTCACCTATTGTAAAAACAAGGAAAGAGGAAGAAGACCACGCACACGCCCAAGGTAATCCTCATGTTTGGTTAGATCCAGTTTTGGCAAAACAACAGGTAATAAATATTCGGGATGGATTAATTGCTGCCGATCCTGCAAATAAAGCTACTTATGAAGCAAATGCTGCGGCTTATATTAAAGAATTAGAAAGTTTAAATAATGAATTTCAGCAGACTTTACAAAAAACTCCTAGTTGCACCTTTATTACCTTTCATGATGCGTTTCCATATTTAGCAAAACGCTATAACCTCAAGCAAGTTGCTGTAGTGCAAATCCCTGAAGATCAACTTTCACCAACTGATGTGCAAAATGCAGTCAATGCTGTGAGAAAGTACAAAGTTAAAGCTTTATTTAGCGAACCAGGAGTAGATAACAAACTCCTCAGTAGCCTCTCGAAAGACTTGAAATTAACTTTGCATCCTCTAGATTCTCTTGAAACTGGTGAAACAGAGCCGCAACATTACTTCAAGGCAATGAAAGCTAACTTGCAAATTTTGGAAACTTCATGTAAATAGGTTTGTCATTTGTCAGTTGTCCTTTGTCCTTTGTCCTTTGTCCTTTGCAAAAACTAATGACTAATGACTAATCAGGACTTACGCAATAACTCTTTGAAACTCTTATTCCTTTGTGTGTTTTGCGGTTCGTTTTATCATGATTTTGCGTAAGTCCCAATGACCAATGACCAATGACCAATGACCAATGACCAATGACTAATAACCAATGACTAATGACTAATGACATTGCTATTTTAAAAGTAGAAGGATTAACTGTCTATCAAGGTAGTTATCTAGCTGTTCGAGATGTTTCTTTTGAATTGTTGCCTGGAACAGATACAGCCATAGTTGGCCCCAATGGTGCTGGTAAAAGTACCTTAGTAAAAGCGGTTTTAGATTTGATACCTCGAAGTGCTGGTACGATTGAAATCTTCGGTCGCCCAATTGCACGGTTGGGGCATTTACGCCACTTTTTGGGCTATATGCCGCAAAATTTCATCTTTGACCGCAGTTTTCCTATTTCTGTTAGCGAATTGGTGGGACTGGGATGGGCAAAGGAAGGAAAAAAGGGAGATTTATTTTTCTCCAAGCTGTGGAAACAAGACAGAGAAAAATCGGCAGCAGTAGTAGAAGCTTTACGGCGAACTGATGCTTATCATTTACAGCATCAAGCTATTGGTACTCTTAGCGGTGGACAACTTAAGCGGGTTTTATTGGCTTATTGTTTGGTAATGCCTCGGAAACTTTTGGTACTCGATGAAGCCTTTGCTGGTGTTGATGTGCAAGGTTCAGCAGATTTTTACGCTTTGCTAAATGAATTAAAGCGCGAAGAGGGTTGGACGGTATTACAAGTTTCTCATGATATTGATATGGTAAATCGCCATTGCGATCGCGTGCTTTGCCTGAACCAAAGCATTGTTTGTACTGGTAAACCGGAAATTGCCCTTTCACCGCAAAACCTGTTAGCAACCTACGGCCCAGGTTTCAGCCGTTACCAGCACCAACATTAATACCCATAGTATGAATTTCTTCAATGATTGTCAGATAGCTTGGTTAGCGATCGCCAGTAGTAATGACTTGGTAAGCTTATTAACATTCCCCTTTATGCAGCGTGCGATCGTTGGTGCTGTGTTAATGGGAATACTTGGTGGGATGTTGGGTAGTTTTGTCACCTTGCGCCAGTTGTCCTTTTTCAGCCACGCCGTTGGTCATGCAGCGTTAGTAGGTGTGGCATTAGGTGTACTACTCCAAATAAATCCGACTTGGATGCTGTTACCTTTTACCTTGGTTTTTGGCGTTATTGTCCTCTACTTCATCGACAAAACCGACTTAGGTAGCGATAGCGTTCTTAGCATAGTGCTATCTGGGGCATTAGCGATCGGTGTAATTCTCACTAGCCTGATTAAAGGATATCGTGGCAACTTGATGGCTGTGCTGTTCGGCGATATTCTAGCGATCGACACCACAGATTTGATTTTAACGCTGTTAGTACTTGTGGGAGGTAGCATATTTTTACTATCAACCCTGCGACAGCAAATTTTATTGACCCTTAACCCTGATGTCGCACAAGTCCAAGGTATTCCCGTCCAATTGTACCGCTATGTATTTGTGGTTTTGCTTTCACTCGCCGTTGCCGTAGCGATTAAAGCTGTCGGCGTTTTACTGGTGAACGCCTTTTTGGTTATTCCCGCCTCCACTGCCAAATTGATGAGTCACCACTTTAGCCGCTTTCTAGTCATATCGGTGATAGTTGGTTCCATCAGCAGCATTGCTGGCATCATTGTCTCTGGTATTTTCAACCTTGCTTCTGGCCCAAGTATTGTTCTTGTCCAATTTCTGCTATTTATAGCCGTTTTCATCTGGTTTAAGTTGAACTTGAAAGCTGCATAAATCTTTTTTATCCAAAGGCTTGCTATATTTTGGGATGTTTGCTACATTTATTAATCGTGGCTCACAAAAGCCCCAGCCGGGATAGCTCAGTTGGTAGAGCAGAGGACTGAAAATCCTCGTGTCACCGGTTCAAGTCCGGTTCCTGGCATCATCAAAACCCCTTGAAATTCAACGAATTTAAGGGGTTTTTGGTTTCTAATCCCTCAAAAAGAGAGTATAGAGGATAAATGTTCTAGTCTTTATGCCATTTTTGGACGTTTTTGGATACCTTTAGAGACAAAAGTGGTGTAAAAGTGGTGTAAATATTCTAGAGTAGAGGACAAGTACACCATTAATACTTATGTACCAAGATTCTTCTAGGGAACGAGGATATAAAGGATCTATATCAATCATTAGCTCTAATGGTCGAATACAGTTGAGATTTCACTATGCTGGTAAGCGCCATTACTTGTCCACAGGATGGCTAGATACTCCTGCTAGTCGGAAACAGGCAAAACTGAAAGCAGCGGAGATTGAGAAGGATATCTTATATGAGCAGTTGGACGAGACTTTAGCGAAGTACAAACCTGCATCATCTTTAAGTACGGTTACACCAGTTACACCAATTCAAAAACCAAAACCACAGTTAGATGAGTTATGGGACAAATACAGCGAGTTTAAAAAACCGCAAGTTAGCCCCAGTACCTATGCCAAAGACTTCTCTAAACATCGAAATCACATTGCTAAGTTACCGACGCGATCGCTAGATGAGGCATCTGCTATTAGAGATCATCTTTTATCGAATCTCACTCCAGATGCTGCAAAGCGCTGCTTAACCCAACTCAAAGCTTGCTGTAATTGGGCAATGAAAGAGGGATTAATCGACACTAACCCTTTTGCGGCTATGAAAATCAAAGTTCCCAAGGGTACTTCAGAAGAACAGGATATTAATCCATTCAGTAAAGAAGAAAGAAATTTAATTATTCGTACTTTTGCTAGCGATCGCCACTATAGGCATTACACAAACTATGTGCGCTTCCTTTTCTTTACAGGGTGTAGACCATCAGAAGCCGTTGGCTTGAAATGGAAGTATGTTACTAATAGTGTGATTCAATTTCGGGAAACTGTTGTCGTCTCAGAAAATGGTTTAGTTCTCAAAGAGGGACTAAAAACCCAAATAAAACGTGATTTTCCGATTAATTTAGAAGTGCAGGCAATCTTAGATGAGATGAAATCTGAAGAAGATAGTTTTGAATCTCTTGTCTTTACAAGCCCGAAAGGAAAATTCATTGACCATCACAACTTCGCTAATCGTGCATGGAAGTCAATTATAGGTAAATGCAATATCCCTTATCGTAAGAGCTACCAGACACGGCATACCTTTATCAGCTTGTGTGTGGAAGCACATATTAATAGCACCGCGATTGGCAGATTGACTGGAACATCAGCCAAAATGATCGACAACCACTATGGTGCAACCAACTTTACAAATCTCAGACCACCTGAGCTTTCCTAAAATAGTAATGTAAGAGGCTAACCCAAGCGTATTGAGCTATAAATGCTCAAAAAATACTCAAAGTATTGTATGTATTTAATACAAAAAGACCAGCCTCCCACAGCTGGTCTATAAAATATTTTTTTTGCGTTGTCTTCTCAAGAGAGTTAAAACCCAATTGCGCGTTCCCAAAATGCAACGGGCAACTTTTCTTAACAATATTGTAACAGTCAACACAGATTTTTCAGGAATATTCATCAAAAAAAGATATTAGCAAAGCTTAAAAGCCTCTATCTATTAGAAGAATTCAGCAGAACGCAGGGTATAGACTGACAAAACCAGAGGTAGAGGAAGCAGAAAAGAAATGACCAATACTTGTCTACCAAAGTCTGCGCCCTAAGCGTAGCTATGCCGCAGGCTTTACGACTACGCGGTAGTTGAGCGCAGCCGAAACTCAGTACAAGTAACTAGTGACTAATGACTATTTGTGGTTTTCCCCAAAGGATGCTCTCCTGCTTGTAAATTGCAATTCCCGGTTTTGCTCCTTTGGGTTTGTAAACGTGTTTTGGCTGGGTGTAAACTACTGCCACTTGCTCACTCTGACGGGCGCGACTGTAGTAAGCAGCAAGATTAGCGACAAATTGCAAATCAGCTTCTTCTGCCACAGCGCCGGGTTCTAGACGTAGTAGCAGATGACTCCCTGGGATTTCTTGAGCGTGGAACCATAAGTCATAATCCCCAGCTACACGAAAGGTTAATTGGTCATTTTGGCGATTATTGCGGCCGATTAATACTTCAAAGCCACTGGGGGTAAGGTAACGATGAAAGTTAGTGCTAGGAGGTTCATTTGCACTGCGACTGCGATATTCTGGATCTTCTAGATACTTTTGCCCAATCAACTCTTCACGGATTTCTTCTAAAGCTCGTAAATCTTCTGATGTTTTGTAAATGTCTATCTGAGCGATCGCAGCTTCTACTTGTTCTAAATACTCAATTTCTGTCTGCACTTCTAATAGTAGGGGTTCCACGGCAGCACGAGCGCGTTTCAGCTTTTGGTGCTGTTTGTAAAGACTTTGAGCATTTTGGACAGCATTTTTATCTGGCTGGAGAGCGATCGCTACTGGCAAATTTGTATCAAAATCAGCAAGGATAATTTCTTTCATCCCTGGTTGCCAGTTTTGCAGATGAGCCATCAATAAATCAGCTTTTTGTCGATACTCATCAGCTTGATCTGATTGCTGCAAGCGCGTCTTAAAGGTTTGAGCCTTGTTGCGTAATTTCACCAGAATATTATTTAATTTCTGACTCAACTGATGGCGCAATTGAGAAAATAACTGTTGGTCAATTTGGTTACTATAGTAACGGTTGAGCAACTCCTGGATATCTTTGACTTTTTCCACTACACCCCAACCCATTACGGTGTAACCATCTTTTGTCCAAGCGGGTTGAAATTTCTTGGAATCCAAAGCTTGCAGCCATTCTTGCCAACGCTCAAACAACCTTCGCCAGTCGTCGGGGTTGAGAGTATCGGTAGATGTTTCTGGTGCGATATTTGCTTCTAACAGCATTAACTCCAACAACGCTGCACTCAAACCACTATAACTTTTCAGTAATTGCCGCTTGATTGCTCCTGGTACTAAACTTACCCGTTCTTGCCAACGTTCTTGGGATTCGCTCAAACTGGGGACAGTTCCAGTCAGTTTTGGTGGTGTTTCATAAGGTTGTCCGGTTTGGATGGGACGGACACTAGATTGTTGCTGGCTGACTTGATGGGCTGCGGTGATAATTATATTGCTAGCGTCGGTGAGAATAACGTTGCTATATTTGCCCATAATTTCTGCATAGACATGATACAGGGCGCTTTCTCCGGGACGACGGGCAAATTGTAAATCGATAACACGCTCCCAAGGTGCGATCGCTTCAATACCCACCAATGCCAAACCACCCAATTGGTGTATCAGTTGTTGGCTAAAGGTAAAGGTATCTGGCGATCGCGGTGGCGGATCGCCAATACAAATATGTGCAGCTTGGGGATGCCAAGAAATCTGTAGCCAATCACGCTGTTTCAGAGTGCGTAATGCTATGGCAATAGTATAGCGATCGCGCTGATAAACCTGTTCTGTCCGCGAGGGCAGCCAGTTAGCGCGTATCTCGCTACAAGTAGCTGTAAGGGTAGTGAAATCAACTGGTTGCATAGCCGTTCGCGTTCAAAGGTCGATGCTCAGTATACTTCCATCATCTCTAATATTGATATTAATGTAGGCATAAATATGATCTCGGAAAAAATGTAGAGACGCAAAATTTTGCGTCTCTCTACAGAATTTATCGGTTGTGTAAAATGATTTTATTCGAGTGTATTAAGTTGCTTGAACCCTATTTAGCAACCAATGCAGGTTTTTTTGCTGATGGTTCCAACAATTGGATGTAAAGTTCACTCAACTGAGTTGCGACACCATGCCAACTAAATTTGCTTTCAGTACGCTTTCTGCCAGCTTTACCCAATTCGTCTCGCCACTCTGGATTAAAGAGAATTCGGTCAATAGCAGACGCAAAAGCACCTACATCTTGTGGTGGTGCTAATAAACCAGTTTGTTCATTAACTACAGTAAACTGAAGTCCACCAACATCACTAGCCACAACCGGCGTACCACTTGCCATCGCTTCGATCGCTACGAGTCCAAAGGGTTCGTAGTGACTAGGAACAACGCAGACATCGGCAGCTGCGTAATAAGTTGGTAAAATATCTTGACTGAGACGACCAGCAAAGATGGTCAAATCACTGATTCCTAATTCGTGGACGATTTGCTCAATGCGATCGCGCTCAATGCCGTCGCTGTTACCTGGAGTACTACCACCGCCAATAATTAGCTTGAGATTATTAGAATCGCGTAGTTCAGACTCGTTAACTGCACGCACCAAGGTTTCTATACCTTTGCGTTGGTCAAAACGCCCTACATATAATACAACTTTGGCATCTTTGGCAATTTCCAGTTCAGCCCTGGCTGCTTCTCGCCCAATGGAACCAAAGCGCTGAATATCTGTACCGCAGGGAATGATATCGATATTGCCTTCAGTGGAAACTAGCGATCGCATGTGTTCCTGTTCTTGCGGACTTGTCGCCACAATTCGCTCTGCTGTTTCCAATACCTGTTTTTCTACTGCTAATCGCTGACTGGCAATCAGAGGGATATTTTCTATCGTATTGTATTTGACGGCTCCTAATGAGTGGTAGGTGTGAACTTGTTTACTCTGTTGGATTTTCTTTAACTCCATCCCCACCCAACTAGAGAGCCAATAGTTAGTGTGAACTAACTCGTATTTAATCTCATTTTTTACCTGAAATTTGAGGAAATTATCCACAAATTCTGGCAAATATTCAAAAATTTCATCTCGCGGCACAAACTCAAGGGGCCCAGCTTTTAAACGAATAGTTCGACAATTGTCCCCATGTTCAACAATCAAGTCTTGCTCTAGACTTGCTTTGCGGGTAAACATATCAACTTGCCATCCCAGCTGCGCTAGTGCTTCACCCACTTGGCGCACATAAACATTTTGTCCCCCAGCTTCTTCTTTCCCTATTTCAATCGCCGGATCTCCGTGGACGGAAATCAAGGCGATACGTTTTTCGGTGGTAGAGTTCATAGTTTGTGTGTTGCTGATTTTAACAAAGCTCTAGGCTCTTTCAAGTTCGTGTGTAACACACGTGCTTGAATTGTTGAGAAACTTTGATTAATATTTATTTTAATTTAATATACCTAATATTTTTTTACATCTTCTGCCAGAAGTATAATTTTAAGTTAAGTATTTATATTTAATTTCTTTAGATAGAGGAAAATTTATACCTCATATTTCATACTTTTGATAGATAAAAGTTATAGTTTTTCACCTTTTTTTATGCTTGTCTAAATTAATTAAATAAATACTTAACCTTTATTTGACAAATTGACAGCAGAAATTAGGAGTTAGAAGTTATATTCACCACGCCAAAACTCCCACCCACAAGGGAATAAGATTTTTAATTTTTCTGAGAAATTGTAAACAACTATCCAACTAAAAAATTGGACCTGAAGTCAAGTACAGTCTTAATTTTGGGGTGTATGTAAAATTTACCAATATTTATGAGTGTAGCTAAGTAGCTCACAGACAATACTATATGTTTTTTTAACAACCTGAGAAGTGGGATTAACATTTGCTGACTATAGATAAACCTCTATTAATTCTCCTTGACGCTTGATGCCTGGGTATAATTTACAACTAATAAAATCTTTACTTCTGACAGATATTGAACTTAAAAGCAGCTAGCACAATTAACTGACTGCGTTGAACTCAAGTTATATTAAGTAGTTATAATAACTGTTAAATATTGATGCAAAATCGGGTACTTTATTGAATTTGCTTCGAAAAGTTTCAGATTATATTTTCAATCATTAATAAATTTCAGGAGCAAATCAGGTGTTTACTTCAACCTTACTCGCTGCTGCAACTACACCCCTGCAATGGAGTCCAACTGTTGGACTGATTATCATTATTGCTAATATCATTGCCATTGCCTTTGGTAAATCGACCATCAAATATCCCAATGCAGAGCCAGGACTACCCTCAGCTAATCTTTTTGGTGGTTTTGGTTTACCAGCCCTTTTAGCAACCACTGCCTTTGGTCATATCTTGGGAGTGGGCGCTGTTTTAGGGCTGCATAACCTAGGAAGAATTTAGCAAGAAAGGCAGAGGGCAGAAGGCAGGAGGCAGAAGGAATACTGTTTCCTGCGCTCTGCCACGACCGGAGGGAGTAAGGGTTAAAGCCCCACTCCAAAATCTCTGATTTGGTGTCCTGCAATACAGTGTAGGCTTCCGACCTACACTGTATTGCAACCTTCTGCCCTCTGCCTCCTGCCTTCTTCACATTCTTGCCCAAGTTAGCCTTTATTTGATGATTCTTTTGTCTCCAGCATTGAGCCAGAGAGTGTTAATTCTCTGGCTCTTTTTTGTAGATAAATTATCTAATATTTTGTAAATTGCTCTTAAATTCTAATCTGTACTAACTCTTAACGAATGTCCACTCAAGTACCTTGATGGGGGCTTCTTGTAGCGCTTGAGTTAGTTGGGCACTGCTCTCAAATTTTACCTGGGAAAGGTCGCAGGCTTCGACGTTGACCGTAAATTTATCGTTTTCGAAGGGCCAGGGTTTGACAACAACCAAGTTATCACTGCGCTGCATGATGTCATAGCGATCACCTTCAGGGCCCTTGCTAATTTCTAAAAACCGCTCATCGTCAGGTAATTCTTGCTGACATAAGATCAGAGAAAGGCGATCGCACCACTGCATAAATGCATAAGCTGCATCAACTTCCTCCTTTTTTATCCCCAGTTCCTTGCGCCAACGTTGCTGGTTTTGAAGTTGCTCATCCAGAAGTTTGTCTAGTTTGGAACCCTTACCCCGGCTTCCCTCATTTAGACGGCTGATGTGCATGGAAATTAATAAAGCTACCCATCGTCCACGGTAAAGGGCATTCTTTGCCAAATCTGCCAATTTCTGTACCCCAGCATCTACATCGGCATTTGAGGACAGCATAAAGTCCTTTGGCGCACCGGCTTCAGTCAGAATATCTTCTTCCCACTCTTTCTCTAAATCATCGTGATGAGAAATTGCCGCGATGGTTTCATATAATCTTACTGGCGCATCTTTACGTCGCCATTGCCCCGCCAGTTGAGCTGCTAATAAAGCATGGGCACGATGGTAAATGACTTCCCAACCATTTGGGGTAGCGTTGACAATCACAAATTAATCTCCTGATTTTTAGTTTTAATTTTGAGTTGAATCTGAATTCAGAAACGTCGGGCTAGATATTGAAGAGGCGATCGCTCTGACTTTTTCAGTGTGACTTATGATTTACACCCATTTTAATTTGAGTGCAATATAGTCCATCCTTCGTAACGCAGAGATATGTAGCTAATATTCCCCACTTCTTTAAAAAGTCGGGAGTATGATTGTTTACTAACCTTCGGTCGAGGAAACAGGGAACAGTGAAGATTTTTGCTTAGATGCCCCCTTTTTTAGGGGCAAAAACCTCTCAAAATCCTCCTTTCTAAGGAGAATTTTGGAGGATCTACTACATTTTGGTTTTGTAGAGACATCTGTGTACCCTGTAGCCTAAAAAAGGGAAGGGTTAGCGGAGATAAATAAGTACCCAAAATCACAGGTAAATACTTTTCAACAAACTTCTAAGAGTGGCTTTCTAGGGGATTTGCAATGTATTTGAATGTTGGCTCAGAATTCCAAGGGCCACGTTCATCTTGACCATTACCGTTTGTAGATAGGTTGTAGTAAAGAGCAACAGTTTCATCTGGCTTAATATTACCAAAGAACGGATCTGTCAACTTACCCAGCGAATCTAGAGCTTTCATAAACATCTGGGTATGAGAAATTTCCCGTGTTAACAGATGGACTAAAGTTTCTTGGGTTCCTTTGTCAGTTGCCAACTTAATTAACTCTTCGTAAGTCTGACGAGCGCCGGCTTCTGCTGCAACATTAGCCCTTAAATCACGGACTACATCTCCACCTTCATTCAAGTAACTTGCAGTCCAAGCATTACCTTGACTATCTAGAAAATGAGGCCCAATCCCTCGAACTGCAAAGAGAGTACTCTTATAAGCCT
Source organism: Nostoc sp. UCD121 (assembly GCF_014222285.1). Classification (GTDB taxonomy): domain Bacteria; phylum Cyanobacteriota; class Cyanobacteriia; order Cyanobacteriales; family Nostocaceae; genus Nostoc. The sequence continues at coordinate 18,791 of NZ_JACKZS010000044.1, read as the reverse complement.
CTGTTTGATCCACATTTTTGGTATGAGCCTCAATCAGTTTACCAACCATTTCTAAATGGCTGAATTCCTCGATTGCGATGTCTTGGAGCATATCTTTAATACCAGCATTTTCAACATGGAATGATTGCACCCAATATTGTAAAGCTGCACTAAGTTCTCCAGTCGCTCCGCCAAATTGCTCTAAAAGTAATTGAGCAAAACGAGGGTTTGGTTCAGTAACGTTAACTGCATGAATAGGCTCTTTTTTGTGAAAAAACATAGATTTACACTTCCAAAAATTATCATGTTACAGAAGGGATTGAATGGTCTTTTAGGATTGTTCCAGAGAGAGCTAATTTGATGTTTGATAGCTTCTCAACCTGGGAAACTATAAGACCTGTCAGTGTTGATAACTGCCAATCAGCGATTAGGCATTGCTGCTTCTTCTGATTAATCCCCATAGATAAATAGCAACAATTGCACCAAGCACAGCCACTAAAATACCAGGAAGAGTTAAACCAGCGCCAGCCGCAGTAATTTGCAGAGTTCCTGTTCGCAATAGGGTAAACAGACTTCCACCGACAAAAGCACCAATGATACCTAAAATCATTGTGGAGAGAATTCCACTACCTTGATAGCCAGGATAAATGGCTTTAGCAATCGCACCTGCCAAAAGTCCTAAAACTACCCAAGCAATAATACTCATAACTGCCTCAACAATCTCACTTGTATCTAAGTTATCAACTCTAGTTCACAATTCTTTCTACCAGATGGGATAAATGCTAAATCCAAAAGTTAGACAAAAAGTTTACATACAAATTAGATGGGAATTGCAATTTGGCGTTTATAGCATGAAAATACTCAACGATTTTTGGCAGGCAGATAAATAATTAATTATTAAATCTCTAATATTCTTCTATTAAGCTTTACTAGTTAAATAACAAGATGCTGAAAATAACATATTTTTTGGTTTATTAGAAAAATCGGTAATCTAAATTTTGATATATCTATCTGGAGATATAATTAAATAATCTAACTTTTTAGGGATGTATAAAAATATTTTTCTATCAAATTGGAAACTTGATATTTAATAAATTTGGTTTTGGACATTTTTATTTAAAAATTAAATGTATAGTGAAAAATTAGATCCCCAATTTCTTTAATAAATCAGGGATATAAAGGCTGCAAAAATTCGCCAATGATTTGCGGCTGTTTTAAATAGCACGAGAGAATTTTGTCTCTCGCATTTTTGTGTGGGTATCAAATATAACAGCAATATTTCTGACTAGTAATCGACCAATATCTGTAATCTGGATCTGATTTTTTGATAAACTGACCAGACCATCAGCTTCTAGTGGTTTTAATGCCTCTAGCTCCTCAGAGAAATATTCATCAAAGTTGATTTGATATTTATTTTCAATATCTTGCTTGTGTAACTGAAAGTGAGACATAATACCCATGATTACATCCCTTCTGATAATATCATTTTGACTAAGCTTGACACCTTTGCTAACAGGTAAATTACCTGATGCAATTGTCTGATAATAATCTTTTAGTTCCTTGTGGTTTTGAGCATAAGCATCTTCTAGCATACTGATGGATGTAGAACCAAAGCCAAACAATTCTGTTTCTGCGTGGGTAGTGTAGCCCTGGAAATTACGCTTGAGAGTGCCATTGCGTTGAGCGATCGCTAGTTCGTCATTAGTTTTCGCAAAGTGATCCATGCCAATAAATAAATATTGGTTACTCGTCAATTCTTCAATAGTCATTTTTAGAATATCTAACTTTTCTTCGGCTGCTGGTAGCGCTTCTTGAGGAATATTTTTTTGCGTCGGTTTGAGCCAGGGAACATACGCAAAGTTAAAGACAACAATTCGGTCAGGATCTAACTCAATTGTCTTTTTCAGTGTTTCTTGAAATGTCTCGCGGGTTTGATAGGGTAAACCATAAATTAGGTCTACATTCACACTCTCAAACTTAGCTTCCTTCACCCAACTCATGACATCAAAGAGCATTTTTTCTGGCTGAACACGATTTACAGCTACTTGAACTTGGCTATTAAAATCCTGAATGCCGAAACTAATGCGGTTAAACCCAATCTCTCTGAGAAAGAAAATGTAGTTTTTATCGATATAGCGGGGATTAATCTCAATTGAGATTTCTGCTTGTGGATCGATGTTGAAATAGCGATTGATGTTTTTCCATAAAAATTCTACTTGGTGATGATCCAAGTAATTAGGAGTACCACCTCCCCAATGGATTTGCAGCACTTTTCTGTCTGGATCGATTAAAGCTGCGGTGTTTTTAATGTCTTGAACCAGAGACTCGACGTAAGGTTTAGCAATATTCTTGTTGTTGGAAATTACTGTGTTGCAGCCGCAGAAGTAGCAAGCGCTTTGGCAAAAGGGGATGTGGAAATATAAACTCATAGGAGTTTGGCGTTGATTAGATGCTGCGATCGCGGCCTTAAAATCAGTTTCAGTGAATGTTTCGCTTAACTCTGTAGCGGGCGGGTAACTAGTGTATCTAGGTGCGCGAGTATCGTACTTTTGAATCAGATCCAGATCAAACTTAACACCAGGTAATAGAAAAACCATTGAGTTGCTTTCCAATGAATGTGTGAAGCGAAGGGGAATAGGGAGTAGGGAGCAAGAACTATTGACTAATGACCAAATGACCAATGACCAATGACAAACTTAATTAGCCGCACCTATTTCAGTGCTACCTGAATTCTGGGAACGAGTTAGACTATTAAACAGGACTTGGCCGAGTGCTTTAATTAAACTTCCCTCTAACTCTTGAGCCATCTGCAAATTCAACCCAAAGGCATTATTAGCTTCTGCAACAATCCGTTCTGCTGTTATATCATCAACGGGTAATGCATTTAATACTTGACGATACTTATCCTTAAATGCCTTTTTATCAGGAATTTGCTCAAAATTGTAAAAGGATGTGCCTTCATAGCCAGAAAGCTTCAGGGCTGACTGAGCAACTTTTTGTAGCATTTGACCCCCAGAAAGATCGCCCATGTAGCGAGTGTAGGCATGACCTAGCAATAAAGTCGGTTCACTAGCAGAAATTTCCCGAATGCGGTCAATATACTTTTGAGCAGCAGGTGAGGGTGTAATTTGCTCTCGCCAATTATCCCCATAATAGAACACCATGTCTTTTTCGAGCGAGGATTGGCGATTAAGTTCAGGAAAGTAAACCGCACTAATAACAGAATGCTTTACGTGGCTATCTAACGCCGCTTCTAGTTCGCTGTAGACGTAATACAAGTTACTTAAGAACTTGGCAAAGCAGTCTCTATCCACCACTCCTTGTAGAAAACATTTCATGAATCCCACATTTTCTGCTGATGTGTGGGCTTGTTGAGTTCCAGAACGCAGTTTGATGGCGAGATTGCTACTCATTGTTGCTTCCTTCATTTTCAAGCGCAAGGTTTCTGGACAGCCACCGACTTAGGATGCCTACCAATTCCAGCTACAAGATTGTTATTCTAGGTTTAGAGAGGATCTGCATCAGTCTATCCAGCAAGTACCACTGCCGATGTAAATCCAGGTATTTTTATTTCTCCTAAGATTATTTAACTATTAATTCATATATAACTATGAAAGATATTAGTATTTATTTATGTTTTTCTGATACTTATGCTCAGGCACATCCCAGTTGAGTAGTAACAAAAATGGTTGTGACATAGGCATTTAAACTCTCCTGAAACAATGAACGATAAGTTTATGTCTCACAATTTACTTTCAATAATTTAACTGATGTCCTCAATAGGCTATTTATGGTTATATAACTTTTGAAACATAAAATAATAAAAGGATTCTTATGGTTAAGTCTCTGGAAACCTCCAAACCTGAGTTGCTGAAGTCAGGTGTGAAAGCACCTGTTCAGGAAACATTACTAACACCCCGGTTTTACACCACTGACTTTGAAGCTGCGGCGCAGTTGGATATTTCGGCGCAGGAAGCAGAGTTACGCGCTATATTTTGGTGTATCGCCACATGGAAAAACATCCAGAACACCAAATTTATCCCCTGTTCCGCAAGTTTGAGAGTTGGTGTCAGGATGAAAATCGATATGGAGATTTTTTCAAAGCGCTACTGCAATCGTAACCTCAACTGCCTGATGAAAAGACTTTTAGTCTAATATCCAGTAAATTACTTACCTGGTAAATGTTTTAATTACGAAAAGTCAGAAGCCCACCGGTTTAATAGCTTTGATGGTGCTAGTAACAGTATCAATAACTTTAGCTATTTCTGATAAAAAATCTCCAAACTTCTCAATCTTTTTAGCAGCTTCTTGTAGGCTATTTGTGGCCTTCAGAATTTGTGAGTAAGAACTATTAACATCGTTATTGAGTATAGAACCTAGTTTTACCCCATCGATCAAACCCTGTAGTTCAATTGCTTTGATTTCCAACTTGCCCCATTCATCTTTTGCCTGTATAAATTGTCTGCTAGTAATTCTCTCATCGTCCTTAGCTTTGCCAGCCTCTTCACTGAGAAATTTAATTGTATTAGTTAGTTGATCATGAATTTCTTTTAAATGATCTATATTTAGTTCAGTAGTCATAAGTCACCTTTATTTTATTTACAAACGTTGCCTTGATAATTAATTTTGAATCTCATTAAATAGAGGAGTAACTTTGTCAATGTATTCCTTGGTTACTTTCTTGGCTTGCTTTAACTCTGATGTGGTAATTTCTTGATTCCAAACATCATATTCTTTATCGGTATTTTGAAAACTTAGGCTTTCCTTTTTAGAGCGATATTTATTGCATTTTTGAATTTGGTCTGATGAGAGTTCTTCCCGATTTTTATTGAAAACACGCTTCAATTTGCGGTGAAATTCTGCGGTGGAACGAATAGCAGCTACGTAGGATGAACCCTGTTTTTTACGTTCAATTACCTTGGTAATTTCTGCTCGTTCTTCTGCTTCTAATAAAGTCTGTTGTGTCTGAAGTGCATTAAAATCTTGTAGATCATCTTCTGGGTTTGATAATTTTAGTAATCTTTTATTTACCTCACTTATGTAGAAACCATAATTTTCATGAATCTGCGTAATTTCTTCATTGAGCAAAGACTTTACATAAGATGACTCAATGAAATCGGACAGAGAAGCAGAATATTTCTGAATATCTTGATCTGTGCAAACAATAGTAACTTTCAAGTTATCTCGCCGAAAATCCTTAACTAGAAGATTAGTAATAAAGTCAGCAATCTTAACCCCTGCTGTGCGAGCATTTTCATCAATATCAAGCTTTCCTAAACCGTCTGAAATTTTATTTAACTGAGGAGTAAAGCCGTTATCATTTTCAGTGGCTAAATTTCCAACTGCCGCAACATAGTTGACTAAAACGCTGCCAGCTATTTCAGTATTTTGTGAATTCGGAAGGTAAATTTCGTCGCATTTATCCAAACGATCTTTGCTATTTATTCTACTTTGCTGTGTTCCCAAAGCTTCCCAAGTTGCGGATCGGGCGCAGGAAGCATAAATATCAGCCGATATTGTTTCGTTGGCAATTGCTAAAGATTGGGATAAATCACCAAATGATTTAGCTGCTGATAAGTCTTCTTTTTGGCAACTGCCAAGGATAAACGAAAAGGGAATTAAAGCAAGTAAAACTTTAACTTTAGGTCTCATAAATTGTTAATTAGATACTTTTATTAAAATGAATTATGACTTTAATACATCAACTCACCCTCGTAAATTGGCGAAGTATTGTCAAATGAGAACTTCCTTCAAGTAATTCTAACCCTATGTATATTTTCAATCGATTACAAGGTTAAGAGATATTAATAGTATTTAGTGGTATATAGTAATCCTAAATGAGTTGTTAAAACCGCCCTTGTTCAGTTCTGTGATTTCTTTGAGAGGTTGCAGAGCTTGTTATTCACGAATGATTTAGGATTGCTATAGCCTTGCTACTGTTACGTTAGTTGAATTCCTATCTGATTAGCACGGAGATGAATAATTTGCGCCAGTCTAGTTTGTGTTGTTATTGCAGTCTGATCGTCTTTGGCTTGCCATTTTTGGTAATTAGCGCGAACTGAGTCTAATTCTTGCTGCAAATCTTCTTTGGTAGTCATTGCCATAATTTGGCTTTCAATTGGGTTAGTATCGTGAGGACTAGGATTGGGTTGGCTATTTTCATTAGGAATTAGAAAAGTCATACAACCTCCAGAAGGCTAATATTAGCTTGATATGAATCAACACTACAGATTCCCGATTCCTAACACTACCAAGGTTTACAACTTTAAGAAAAAAGTTAAATATTTAGCACCAGCAAATCCCCAAAGCCATTCCCCATATTGGTTTCAGCTACCGAAAATTTAAGTGCCTCGCAACCATTCATTTAACGGCGTTGTTAACTTTGGAAAAATCCCCAAGTTAATAACTTGCTTGCTTCTGTTTACTTTCCCAGAGCAAACTCCGACTCCCAGGCGCTTTGAGAATAGACTTTTTTGAATTGCATCCATAAGTAGTTGTGCAAAATTATTGATGTCACTGTAAGCAAAATGTAATTCTGATACTGTATTTGCCAATTTAGAAACCCAATGGCAATAGGCTCAACGTGCCAATTTTACTCAATAGCCTAATCACTTAAGATTTGTAACCATACTGCATAAATTTGTAAAGTGCATCAGTTATCTATATTTAGTAAGCAAATTACTAAGCACATTTTTATACTTTATTTCCAAGTAAAAATGCAATTACAATCGAAAAATCATCTACGAAAGCGGGGTGCGACTCTGACGGCTCAAGGCTCAAGGAAACTCAATCAGGCAAAAGCTCAGTTAGAAATTGAGCAAAACTTTAAGCGATACACTCTCGAAGACCTAAGTGAGAAAACAGGTTTAACCCCCAATACCCTCAGTAAGGTTTTTACTGGCTCAGTAGGAGTTGATAAGCGAACCTTGGAGTGCTGCTTCAATGCCTTTAATATGACTTTGTTAAAGGATGATTATTTCTATCTGGAGCCTCATCAAGACAATTTTGCCGAGATTGGCTTAATGTCGTCGGCTGAAGTATGCGATCGCATACTGCTTCGATGCGATTCTCGTAGTAGTGTAGGGCAAACCCACAAAATGGAACGATTCCCGAAGGGACGGGAGAGCCGAATGTCAGACAATCTTTACCCTCGTCTCCTAACCACGCCAGGAGGGCAGATGCCCCTGAATTCAGTCTTCTACATTGACCGTCCTATTCTCGAATCTCTTTGTTATGAAGCCATCCAGCAACCCGGTGTGTTGATCAACATCCGCGCCCCGAAGCAAATGGGCAAAACCTCCCTAATGACCCGCATCCTGGCTTACGCTAACTCCCAGGGTCATCGCGCCGTTTCCGTGAACTTGCAACTTGCTAACGACGAGATTTTACAGAACCTAGAACGCTTCCTAAAATGGTTCTGTGCCAGAGTCAGTAAGCAGTTAGACTTGCCAAATGAGAGTGCTAGTTTTTGGAATAACTCCTTGGGCAGCAAATCAAATACCACTGATTATTTCCAGGATGTAATCTTACCCAATCTTGATCGCGGAGTCTCTTCAAGGGAGAATCGCCCCCTAGTCATTGCGATCAATGAACTCAACCAGCTTTTTGCCTACCCCGACGTTGCTCGTGAATTTCTTCTACTTTTAAGAACATGGTCTGAGCAAGGTAAAGAAGCCGATGCAGACATTAATCCTTGGCACAAGCTGCGATTGGTGACGGTTCATTCGACTGAAATTCTGATGCCTCCTTCTATCGATCCCTCTCTCTTGAATACTGGGTTGGTTATTGAGTTACCTGAGTTTACCTTTGCTCAGGTGCAGGATCTAGCACATAGGTGCGAACAGGATATAACCTCATCACAAACCCAGCGCCTGATCGCTCTGTTGGGGGGACATCCCTATCGGTTGCAGTTAGCATTTTATTACCTACAGCAGCAGATAATAACCCTAGAAGAACTCTTAGAAAATTCTGCGATCGCTGCCGTTATCTATGGAGACCACCTAGAACAGCAATGGTGGAACTTGCAACGCTATCCCGATTTATTGCCATCGTTTATAGAAATCGTTAGACAGTCAAGTCCTGTAGATTGTGAGGCTGTGCAAGGTTCCCAGTTGCAAAAAATGGGGTTAGTGCATCTGCATGACATGAAGGCAAGTCTCGCCTGTGAGTTATTTCGTCCCTTTTTCTGCGATCGCCTGCTGCAAATCAACAGTTAGACGTGCTAAGAACAGGCACACAAATTTTAAGTGGGACGTTGAAGGAAAAATTTAACTTAATCTTATCCTTTCGTTGATTTGTTCTTAGTTGTATAAAGACTTTTAATACAATATAGTCTATTTGACTAAGTATAAAATCTTCTATAAAAATTCCATTTCATCGTAAAAAACCTTTGCTGCTCATAGCTTTGGTTAATTTTAATCATGGATTCAGTATACTTAACAAGATCCATACCAGATTCTTAAGAATTCTATGTGATATTGTCAAAGTAGATTTAAATATTTCAGCCTGACTGTTTGGTATCGTACTCACGAAAACAGGATAAACTCTATGTATCGATTCCAGATCAGTGCATACACGCAAACAGGTGAATCCGTTGGTCTGGTCGGTTCTACTCCAGAGTTGGGACTGTGGGACATAAAAAAATGTATCCAACTGCGTACAAGTGGCGATCGCTATCCTCTATGGTGGACAGATATTGAAATTCAAAACTCAGGCGGTCAACAGAGAGTTGAATATAAGTACGTCCGCCTTGATGCCAACGGTAATGCTCGATGGGAGAGCTTACTAGATACAAACCGATGGATACCAATTGATTCTGAGGATCATTCCGACACGATTATTGTGGATGATGGTGCATTCGGCTATTTACAGCCTTACCCCTTTGGATACCTTGAGAAATCAACTGTCAAGATGCCCGTGGAAGAAAGGGCTGAGAGACTCAAAATTGTGGTCATTGGCAGTTCCGTCGCATTAGGTCATAAAGCCTGGTTTTTGAAAGGTTGGGTCTGGTTGTTAGCACAGGCTTTAGAGCAAAAATATGGGCATCAACTGGTGAATGTATCGGAGGTGGGGGCGAATGTTAGCAGAACGATCGCTCGATTCCCCTGGTTTGTCACCCCAGAAAAACCAGATATCGTGATTATTGCTCTTTCTCTGGGCAACGAAGGGTTAGCTTACTGTTCCCCTCACGAACGGCGGGCGGTACAACGGCGGTTTGAAAGTGGCTTGCAGCAGTTGGTGAAAATGACGCGGGACATTGGAGCAATTCCGATTCTGGGAGGAGTCTATCCTAATGGCGACTATTCTCAGGAGCATTACTGGCTGCTCCGAGACACACACAACCGAATGCTAAGTTGGGATGTAACTGTACTAGATTGGTTGGCAGCCTTGGATGATGGACAAGGACGATGGAAAGGGGGAATATCTTTCGATCCGGCTCACCCGAACACGATCGGTCATACCCTCATGTATGAGCAGATCGATCAGCACCTATTTGACATCGACAAAGACGAATTGGTAAAAGAAAAACAACGTTTCCAGCAACCGAATGAATTTCCCATCTACTTTGACAATGCGGGCTTTCATATCTCTGTCTGTATCGAAGAGAAGCGTTTACGGATTGTTAATCCATCACAATACAGCTATACGATCGCTCCCTATTGGCAAGAATTGCAAACTGCATTACAAAGTAGGGCAGGATTAATACCAGGTATTTACATTGCAAAGTCTGTCAAGCCAGGGACGCTCCCCTTCTTGGCTGTGCAAGAAGATGGTGCGATCGCAACTACAATAAATATCCCCCCTGGCGCAGACTTAGAATATAGCGCCGCCTTCAATCTTTTTTCGCCAAACAACTCACAAGTTTTATTTTATGACGGGCATCTGGGGATTTTGCAAGCGGACGAACGCCACCTGTGGATAATCAACGAATCAGATAGCGAATACAACATCCAGCCGATGTGGACAGAGGTTTGCAACGCACTTAAAGCCATGCCATCGGGTGTTTATGAAGATCCGCTTCATCCCGACATTCCCTTTCGTACCATGATGATTGGCAAAGATGGGCTAGAAAGCCGGGTGAAAGCACCACCTAAGTCTGCGGTGTTTTTCCAATACAAATGTCAGTTATCGGATATCAGCCGTGTGGCAATTCTTCCCCTTGGCGATCGCTGTGCCGTTCGCATGATGCTATATAAAATGGAGTACGATGGCCCCGCTTTTCCGTTTGATTTAACGCGCACAACTAATATTGCAGATGTTGCGGATGCGATCGAAAACGGTTTTTATGATATGTGGAACCCTGCCTTCCTGCACTACAGCCAGGATGCAGGTAGAATCTATCATAGTAAGTGGTCGGGTCTATCCTTTGCCCATGAAGTTGAGGAAACAGATGACCCAACGAGTGATATGTCTCCCATCTATGAACGGATGCGGGTTCGATACACAGCACGTTCTGAAAGATTTTGGTACGCATTGCAGCATTGCGACAAAGTGCTTTTCGTTCGTACAGGAATTAGCGATGCCTACGGCGGCAAGCTACGCGATGGTGTGATAGATTTAGTCAACAAGCTAGAAAAACAATGCCAGGGGAAGCCATTTCATCTCTTGCTTCTTTCTCCCCAAAGCGATGATGAGTTTTTAGACCTTCCCAATGTGCTGCACTACAATGTCGAGTTTAATCCTGATCGCATGTATGACGATTTGGGACACTGGATGTATTGCACAGAGATAATGCGAGGAATTCTGGAATCCCTTGGGGTGTCTAGTAAAAACCTCTTTTGGTGTCCGCCTAAAATACCGAAGGGGTGGGAAATTAAGTAGGGGCGATGCCTACGGCTGGCTACGCCTACGCATTTGTTGATTTGAAGTTCGCATTTGTTGATTCGGTGTTCGCATTTGTTGATTCGGCGATCGCATTTGTTGATTCGGTGTTCGCATTTGTTGATTCGGTGTTCGCATTTGTTGATTTGGAGTTCGCATTTGTTGATTCGGCGATCGCATTTGTTGATTTGGCGTTCGCATTTGTTGATTCGGCGTTCGCATTTGCTATTTCAGTCAAAAACCATAAACTGCGTAGGTTGGGTGGAGGAACGAAACCCAACATTTTCGAGGATTTGTTGGGTTTCACTACGTTCCACCCAACCTACGATTATCTACAATAAGCTTTGCGATCATTTAGTTAATACTGATGCAAGATGAGCAGGACGAGACAAGTGTGGGCAATGTCCTCCAGGCAGTTCTATGGCATCAACTCCCAAGCGCTTACGTGCAGAGTAGTGTGACCATGCAGGAGAGATTATCAGGTCATCAGTACAAAAAATATATTTATACTCTACATTTGGTAGAGCATTCAAAGGATTAACCTCAAAAATATATGCCATTGATTGCTGCGAACGTCCTTTTGAGAGTGCCCAGCGCATTACATCCGGCTGACAATCTTGATAAAAAAATTCCATCAATACTGCTTCATCTGAAAAGTTTTTCCCAGCAGAAACAGGATTAAACATATAAGGTTCATTATCAAATTGTTCGAGTTGATGTGACTCTTTTGGTTCGTAATTTAATGATTTGAGGCTATCAGAATCAAGATGATGAGAAAATTGCTCAAGTGTACTAGTTCCTGGGTATGGAATAAGCGCGGTAAGGAATACCAATTGACGTACTTGACGCACTTCTGCAACAAGAGGAATAACAGTACCAGCCATTGAGTGGCCAACCAGGACAATATCATCATCAGTTTTTGGAAGCGCTTGCAATACTACATCTGCAAATTGCGATAAACTTGCAGACGCATCTTCAATTGGTAAATCCATTGCTACTGTTTTGTGACCTTGCGCTTCTAAATAAGGAATTAACAAATCCCAACACCAAGCGCCTTGAAAAGCGCCATGAACTAGGCAAAAAAGACTCATAGCTATATTTAAGTTTTTTAAATTGTGCTTATCTTCTACCTTATGTATTACAGTATTGTCAATAAGCTTCACGGCTAGCTTTGAAAAACAGGGGCATTGCTATTATTTAAATAGCTCAACGACTGTCGGCTTAATAACTTTGCCCATTGCGTTGCGCGGTAATTCTTCAACTATCAAAATTTGGGTTGGCACTTTATAAACAGCCAATCGCTCTTTTGCCCAACTTCTAAAAGATTCTAATGTTAAAGGTTGTGATCCTTGCAATACTAATGCAGCACAAACCCGTTCGCCCCACTCTATATCTGCAACCCCCACCACTGCACATTCTTGAATATCTGGATGCGATCGCAATACTTCTTCAATTTCCAAAGCTGAAACTTTATAGCCTCCGGTTTTGATGATATCCACACTCATCCGTCCCAGAATGCGGTAGCTACCGTTCTCAATGACGGCGGTATCTCCAGTACAAAACCAGCCATCCTGGAAGGCTTTGGCAGTTGCTTCGGGGTTTTGCCAATATTCGAGAAACACTCCAGGCCCTTTAACTTGGATCTCTCCCGGTGTTCCAGCTGAGACTAATCCGTTCTCATCTACTAATCTCACTTCAACTTCAGGCAGAGGCTTTCCTACATATCCAGCCAACCGTTCACCGTGTAAAGGGTTGGATAGCGCCATACCAATTTCCGTCATCCCATATCGCTCAAGCAGAAAATGGCCGCTGATGGTTTGCCACTTTTCTAAAACTTGAACTGGTAATGCTGCCGAACCGGAAACCATCAGGCGCATTTTAGCACAGCCTTCTGACATAATTTTTTGACGTTCTTTAGAGGCATTTTCCCAAGCGGTAATGAGCTTTACATAAATTGTTGGTACTGCCATAAATAGGGTTAAGTTACCGTCACCAAGTCGTCTCCAAACAGTTTCGGCATCAAACTTGCTCAACAGATGACACTCCGCGCCAGCCCATAAAGCACAAGTCAGTACGTTAATAATTCCATGAATATGATGTAGTGGCAGTATATGTAAAATGCGATCATTAGATGTCCATTCCCAAGCGGTATTTAAGCTAGTCACTTGCGCTTGAATATTTTGATGAGTTGTAACCACACCCTTGGGTTTACCTGTTGTACCGCTAGTGTAGAGAATTAAGGCGCGTCTAGTTATATCTACTTCTGGGAGACGAGCAATATTAGATGGAAGCGTTTCTGAGGTGAGGATAAATCGCAAATTGTGTTCTTCGGCGAGCGATGCCTGCGGCGGTAAACTACGCAGTATACCCTCAAAATCAGGATGAGCAACAATAATCGATGCTCCAGAATTAGTAATTACATACTCCAATTCTGGGCGCGGATGGGAAACACACAGAGGTACAGCTATGCCACCAGCACGCCAAATTCCCCATTGAGTAGCTACATACTCAAATCCAGGTGGGATGAGGAAGGCAACTCGCTTCTCTTGTAAATCTTCTGTATTCTGAAGAAGATTCGTTGCTATTTGACTGGAAGTGTGGAGCAAATCCCGATAGGTAAATGATCCATCCGTTGTAGCGATAGCTATTTTCTCGCTGTGTTCTTCAGCACGAATAATCAATGGGAGATTCACGTTTATTTACCGATTTAGGGTTAATGCAGTCTACTTACTGAAAATATATATAGTAATCCTATTTGCTTTCCACCGACAGCCTCAGATCCCCGACTTCTTGAAGAAGTTGGGGATCTTTTTATTCGTAACTTGATGCTACAACCAACGTTGTTTTTTAGCATAAGCAATACTACTAATCACAATTAAGATCATTACGCCGATTACAGCAGGATAAGCCCAAGGTTGCTCTAATTCTGGCATATATTTGAAGTTCATACCATAGAAACCAGACATGAACGTAATTGGTAAAAATACGGTCGAGAGGATAGTCAGGCGATTAATTCGTTCACCTGTTTTGCTAGCAATATTATCGCGTTGGATTTCCATTAATTCTGACATCCAGGCTCTCAAAGCTTGATATTCTTGCCATAATTTATCAACTTGATGAACCAATTCTTCTTTGAATAGTTCTTTCACTGGCTGGGTGATCCATTGAAAATCATCGTAATCCATAATAGCCATAAGTGACTTAATACTTTGAAAATTACGCCGTCCTGAACGAGTAGATTGCCTCATGGTGGCAATTCTTTGGTACGTTGATTCATCACCAGAATCATCTAAGACTTCATCTTCTAAATCATCAAGCTTTCTAGAAATATAGTCAAAGACAATATGATAATTATTTAAAATTTCTTTAAAAATGAGATAAAAAACATAGTCAATCCCCCATTTTTTAATATCTAGAGGGCGCTTTTGTAAATTGTTAGCTAAAATACTTAAAACTTTTAATTCAGTAATTTCAAACGTAATTATAAAATTATTTCCAACTACAATATTGCCACGTGCAACTTCAAATTCATGATTTTTTATTTGAGCAGTTAGAATTTCATAGCTGTCAAATAAACAATCTTCTACATCTTCATCAATTCCTAAAGGAGAATGGTTGAAAATCATGTTAACACGAGATGGATTGAGTTCAAAATGTTTGATAATTTTAGCTGTTCCAGTGCGATCGCGGAACTGAACACAGCGCAACCAAATATTCTGAGAAGCATCAATTCTTTTCAGTACCGTATCGACATCCCTATGAGTGAATATTTCCAGGTTATCTGGATAAAAAGTCAGGAGAATTAGCATATAGCCATCCTAATTGAGTCGTAAGAAAATACGGTGACTCATCTTGAGCGATAATTTAGTTGACTACAACGACAGATAAAAGGTCAAAGTCTGCGATTTCTGATGTTAAATAGACATATTACAGTGATATTTTACCTCGGAAGTTCCCCCCAACTCACCTTAAAAGGCTTGCTCTAATTCCCTCTTTTTTATGGAGAGTAAAGGAAACTCAAGCGGATTGGGGCATATTGGGCTAATAGTATAAAATGGATCGTCATAACATGGGATGACGGTATTGAGTCATAGCTTAGTTTTTTTCCGTTTTCCCAGATTTAGGACGAGAAGTTTTCGCTGGTGCTGAATTATTTTGCAGAATTGCAATTTCTTTCTGTGCATCTTGATAACTCTCTTTTTCGCCTTGCTGTTGGAATAGTTTTGCAGCTTTTTTAAAATCTGCGATCGCTCCCTGTTTATTTTTCTGCTTGGTGCGAATCACACCCCGGTTATAGTAGGCTAAGGCGCTGTTAGCATTAATTGCGATCGCTTGTGAATAATCTTGATTGGCAGCTTTTTTATTTCCCAGTTCAAGATAGGCGTTACCACGATTGTTGTAAGCTGCTATATTATTAGGATCTAGTTTCAGAGCTTCGCTGTAATCTTCAATAGCACCTTTATAATCTCCGAAAGAGAAACGGTGAATACCTCGGTGAATATAAGCGGCAATAAATTTAGGGTCAATCTGTAAAATAGTATTGTAATCTTCAGTAGCTTCGACTTTATTTCCCAGATCGCTGAAAATATCACCTCGATTGAGATATGCTTCTATATATTTTGGATTAATGTTGATTGCATCTGTGTAATCTTTAAGGGCTGCATATTTTTGCTTATTAATAGATTGAGTTAAAGCCCTTTGATAATAAGCTTTAGCATCACTAGGATTAATTTTAATTACTGTATCGAAATCTTCGATTGCTGCTTGCTTAAGTCTGAGGCGGCGGCGGATAATCCCACGCTGTAAATAGGCTTCGGTATATTGAGGCTTGAGGGCGATCGCTTTACTAAAATCTCCAATTGCCCCTTTATTATCTTTTAATTGAACACGAGCTAACCCTCGCCCATAGTAAGGGTATGCATCATCAGAGTTTAATTTAATTGCTTGGGTATAGTCTGCGATCGCTTCTTTGTATTTGCCTAATTCCGAAAAAGCAAATCCTCGGTCAAAATAGGCATTACCATCTTGAGGATTGAGTAAAATGGCCTGACTAGAATCTGCTTTTGCTTGCTCATAGTCTCCTAATCGATAATAAGCATCGCCTCGCTTATTATAAGCTAAAGCATTTTTCGGATCTAATTCAATCACGTGATTGAAATCTTTAACTGCTCCTTCATAATTTCCTGCATCATATTTATCTAGCCCTTCTTGATATAATTCTTTTTGAGCATTATTTATAGGTTTTGGTGAATTTAAAAACCACACTCCTACACCAAGTACGATTAAGCCAGCTATCCCAGTCAAAACTATTAATAATTTTTTATCCGGCTGTTTTTGCGGAACTTCAACATCTGTTAACTTTTTCAGGTCATCTAAAACTTCGGTTGCATACTGGTAGCGCTTACGATAATCCAAACGCACCATTTTATTAATAATTTTTACTAGCTTTTTACTAATTTTTATATTTTTGTTATACCAAAGTATTTCACCAGTCAGTCGATTTTTTTGAGTTTGCAAATTAGATATTTCGTTTGCAGACAAACCTAAAAGTGCTGCGATCGCAACCATACCTAAAGCATATATATCACTATTATATTTAACATTGCCGTTAACTTGTTCTATAGGCATATATTCGAGATTTTCAGGATTATTAGTGATGGCTTCATTAAAATTACTAAAATCAACTAACACTAATTTTTTATCTAACTCTCGGCGAATAATATTTGCTGGTTTAATATTGCGGTGAATAACGCCTAAGCTATGTACAATCACCAAAATTTCTAATATCTCTGATAAAAGATAAATTATTTGGTCTTCCCTCAGAGTTTGTCCCTGAATAATTTCCTCAGTAAAAGGATTACCAGGGATGAATTCTTGGACTATATAAAATTCTTCGTTTTCTTCAAAGTAAGCAATTAGCTTCTGAATTTGGTCGTGTTCCTGCCCTAGTTTTTCTAAAGTTTCTGCTTTACTGGCAAACAAGCGAGGCAGGATAGTTAAAGCTTGAGAATTGCCGCTAGAACTACGTAACTGCTTGACTACAAATTGGCTCTCAGGAAGGCTCGCATCTTCAACTAGATAGGTTTTTGCCTTTTCCCCATCATTTAGAACTTTCAGTATTCGGTAACGTCCATCTAGTAAATGAATAGGCATCAATATAAATATAATCTTATAAATTGTTTGATTATAGCTTACGTGTTATTACTGGTAACTATTTTTTTTAAAAAATATTTAATCAAAACAAATCAATGCCATTGTGGCAGGTAAAAGTATTGATTACTAGCTAATGCTGCATATTGCTAGTAATATTTTTTTTTATTAAAAGAATCTTATTGATTTAGTACGGTTATATATTACCAGATTTAAGTAAAATTTGTGAGTTCAACGAGGCTTGGAAAAAAAAGTTAATCCATTGGGGAGGGATATTTTGATTGGGACTATTCAGCAATGCCACTCATGACAGATAATGCTCAAATAAGGTAAAAAAATAGCAGTTTTAATTATGTATAACCCCACATAACATATAAAAAATCGAAAATGAACGTATTTGGGCGAAAAAAAGCCTTGGTAGCTACTGCGAAGCGTCAATTTCTCAAGGCGCTCACTGACCGCGACATCGCTGCAATTAATAGCTTAGTTGTAGAGTTACAAAGCATTTTGAGAGCGGAAAAGTTAACTGATTTGATTGTTAATGAGGTAATGGTTGAATGCGATGCTGACAGCCACAGTTGGTTTTGTCAAATTTTTCTTGGACAAGCCCAATATGAACAGATGCAGGGAAAAGCTCAAAGTAACGTCTTTAAAATTCTAGTGAGTAAAGGTTTGGAACCGGGCAAAGACTTTAGCTCTGGGCCCGATCGCAGTATTATTATAGGCGATCGCGCCAAGCAAGTCTTACTCAGCGAATTGCACGAGGAGCATCAGGCAGCATTTGAGGCACAGTTAGAATCTTCGCTAGTTTTAGATCCAGTTACCACCATCGAACAGCAGTTAGGGTGTGCATTTTTTACCAATTTGACTGAGATTGCCATTCAACAAATGGAGTTACTGAGTAATTCTCAAGCGGCTGCTTATCTAGGAGTGCTGATGGCTGGATTAGTATCGCGTCATCCTCAACTTCAGGATGCGGACTTTCCCACACGATTTATTGTCAATGCTCTCCAAGGACTGTCGCAAGAACGAGCAATGGCAATTTTGAACGATCCAGAGACAAATCCCCAGTTCGATGAAATGATTATTTTTGGGCATTTATTAGCAGCAATGGGAGATAAAGAATATCACCGCATTGCTGAAGAAGAGGGTGGTATGAGTCTTGAACAACTCAAAAAACTTGATTTAGTTTGGTGTGGTGAACGTCGGCTTTCAGAAATAGTAGCTATGATGGAAAAATGGCATTTCAAAGATAGATAATCAGCAATTTAAAATTCAAACTTTAGTTCTACACTGGCACGACAACTTTCTCACTACCAGCTAGTCCAAAAGCGGCATGAATGGCCTGCAAAGCTTTAACACCTTGCTCTTGTGCTACGACACAACTAATTTTGATTTCTGAGGTAGCAATCATTTGAATATTAATTTGGTGTTGGGCTAGTGCTTCAAACATTTTGGCAGCAATACCTGGTTGTCCTACCATACCTGCACCAACAATACTCACTTTAGCGATCGCACTATCTAACACAACTTCGCCCCACCCCAACTCTGCCGCTACTTGGGTAAGCATTTTTTTCGCATTTTCCCCATCTATCCGCGAGACTGTAAAGGCAATATCTCGCCTAGGAACACCATCAATCACCCGACAGCGCTGAGATTGAATAATCATGTCAACGCTGATATTATGTTGCGCTAATAATCCAAACAACTTCGCCGCCATCCCTGGACGATCTGGCAATTGGCGAATAGCAAGACGCGCTTGATTCAAATCTAAAGCAACACCACGAACGGGAGGACAATTGGGCAGGAGGGTGGAGGGGCGGAGGGGCAGAGGGGAATCT
>NZ_JACKZS010000431.1 GCF_014222285.1 Nostoc sp. UCD121 | reverse complement strand
ACTCAACAACTGCGCGACTTGGCTTTAGAGGATGTCGCTTGGGAACTGGGGCTAAATTACGAGCGTGAGCGGTGGCGGGGTCACGGACACATCATTAATATAGATGCGGAAAAATTCTATGACTTTGCTCCCGAACACTCCAAAGGCTCTGGCGGTGCGATTGACTTGGTGATGCACGTTAATCAGTGCAATTTCCGGCAGGCGATTGTCTGGTTACATGAGCGATTCGGTGAAGCTGGAGTAGAACGTGCAGCGATCGCTCACGTTAAGAACAGGGCGGCTGACATTATCCAGTTAGAACCACGCGACAAATTCAGGCTACCAGTTGAGGATAAAAGCAAGTGGACACCAGTTCACAACTACCTGACCCAAAAACGGGGGATACCTGAAAACTTTGTGGAACTTCTGCATAAAAGGGGGTTAGTTTACGCTGATGATCAGCAAAACGCTGTGTTCGTCATGCGGAATCTATTAGAAGAACCCCAGGCAATAGGAGCATTCCTGCGGGGGACACGGGGCGAGAACAACACGTTTAAGGGCTACGAGAAAGGAACAGTTAGGCGTGAGGGCTGGTTTCACTTCCGCTTAGGCGGACAGCCAACTTCACCTGTAGAGAAAGTGGTGCTTTTGAAATCGCCTATCGATGCCGTGTCTTTTGCCATGCTGGAATATCAGCTTATAGGCGACGTGCCACCCAATAGAACTTTGTACATGGCGGTAGATAATCCTAAAAGCTTACCAGTAGAGCAATTGCAGAATATTCCTAATTTACAAGTGGCGTTTGACTCGGATGATGCTGGCAATGCAGCTGCACGAGTTGTTAAGGAACTACTGCCACAGTCCAAGCGCGTCAAGTGCAAGGCACATGATTGGAATCAGCAGCTACTCGATTATGGGCAACAGTTAAGGCAACAGCATCAGCAACAGCAACGCCAGCAGGAAGATGATTTGAGTCTTTAATAGTCAGCGATCAAGAGAGTGAACTGTACTGTTAGTTTTGTAGTATTAATGTAGCTCTTTTGTACTTCTTTTTGGTTCAAGTGATTTGAAATTTACTTAAATCGTCACTTTTCGCTCCAAAAAACTTTCCGCCAAATAAGGCGTACTGTGCGTCAGAAAAAGATGGATTACAGCGCTTAAAAGCTTTTAAGCGAATTTCTCAATAATTGGTAAATTATTGGAACAAAATGGCAGACTTCTAACAAGTATTGGTAAGTATTGGGAATTGTTCTTCTTTATTGGGAATTTTTGAGCTAATGAGAATTCCGTTACTGGATGATTTTTAAGGGGTAAAAAGGTAAGAAAAAATTAGAGAATTGGGAGATGTTGGATAGATATTGGGAGATGTTGAATGTAGTTGGTGAGGATTGGGAAAATGGATGTTTTGTCGAGGTTTTTTCTCAGACGCACGAATTTAATCAAATCAAGGAACTAGTGCCAAAACTGTAATATTTCTTGATAAATGTGTCAATAATCACGGTTTGGGCGTTTTATATTGAAAGTAATTATCAATTAGCTAGACGAAAAAAGGGTCAAAAACAGGGGTAATTTTTTTTTGTGGATTTTGTTTCTTTAACAAACTTCGGCGGGTCTAAGTCCCCGGCTACAAAAGAAGCCGCAAGCTTGGCATGACAACAGCGCGATCGCATAACCGAACCCCTTCAGACCTTAAAGCCACCGCTCTTGATTTTACTCCCGGCAGTAGAAGAATGCCTTAGACAATGAATGGCCGCGATGCCTGCGGTTCTTGCTAGCCGAACCACCTTCTTCGCCCTATGCTTAATTCCCCAAGCGATCGCTGCTAACAGTCGCCTTAGCAAAATCGCCTAAAGCAGTTTTGCATTGGGTGTTGGGGAAGAGGCGATCACCCGTAGTCATGCTACGCTCTACTCCCCTGGCGGCCCTATTAGACATTGGAGATTAGGGATTGGGTGAATGGACGTTGCCATCCCAGATGTTAAACTTCATCTGCTTTTGTCGTTTTTGAGTAGTTCTTTTGTAGTCAATTTGGGCTGATTGCGATCGC
>NZ_JACKZS010000430.1 GCF_014222285.1 Nostoc sp. UCD121 | reverse complement strand
TATCGCGAACCAATTCCTATTCTTTATTATATTTGGAAGTTTCTTCGACTAAATCTTTTAAACCCTGTCTGAGAGCCTCAATTGAACGATCTAAAGCTTCAATTTTAGTCCTTGCAGTAATTTGTTCAATGGCATCTATGTAAGCTTGACTACCAGCCTTACCTAAATGCTTGTATTTGGATAGCTTGCCATCACTCTGAGTCGGAAATATTGGTGTTGCAGCATGTAGTTTATAGTACCAATAAAATTCTTTACGCCCCTTTGCTAGGTAACGAGCGATTCTACAACGTGGTGGCGCAACAGGCATTGAATTGTGTATGGCAGCGACTTCTTTTTCAAGACGCTCCAACATGTCGATAACTTTGTCTATACGCGATTGTAAATCCTCTTGGGCTATAGTTTTTCGGTCTTTCGGCATAAAATCAACTAACGCGATTCGCGACTGGTTGTCGCGAACAATATTCCTCTCTAATAAAGGCGAGTAACTAAAATCAATATATTCATTTTAGATTTTCATGCAACAACCAACCTTGGCACAAGCTTTCTAATTCCAACCAACCTCGCCACAAAACTTGTATCCCAATGGGGCTATTCTTCCTGTGTTCTAAGTAACCTCCAAGACGTGCAATTGCTCTAATTGCCCAGTCAACGGTAAGCTGTATCTGCTTTTTTTGTTTGGGTGGAGTACTAGCAAGTAGCACATCCATTTGTATTTTTGTTAACACCAATTCTGCCGAACTGTGCGGAGAATTCCGATGTAAATAAGTCATTCGCAGTAATTGTGCCGCAATCACTGTTAAAAAACCTAACATTGTTGACATACTCTCACCCGCCAAGCGGTAATTTTCTGCTTTACAGCCAGATTTTAGTATTTTGTGATACTCTTCTATCCGCCAGCGATACGTATACCATCGAAGAATTTGAGATGCTTCTGCCTGTGTTGTTACTAACTCGCTTGTCAGTAGCATCCACGTAACTGGCTCACATCCATCTGGCACATTAATCTCTGTTGCAAAGAGCGCGTAAACGTTAAAATTGCCTGATTTTTTTAACCGAGAAGGAGGATTTATTGATACTGGACAATACCTGATTTCTAAGGTGGCAGTTCTTTCTTTTCGCTTTTTGGTTTCAGGTAATTCGACCTCTTTTATAAACTGCACTTCCTGGGATGTTACATACTCCCATAAATAAGAGTTTTCTTCCGATAAACAACGATTGTGAGCGGCTCTGACAACTACACCTGTATTTTTATTTTTACGCTGAAGTGCGAATACTTCTGCAATATCTCCTTCACGGTCAAAGACATGAATTACTCTTGTGAGTAGTCCACCATCAGGCATTTCTAAACCCTTAAATAATTTGTTGACTTTTTGAAAAGCTTCAACCCATCGATAAGATTCTTTCTCTTTAAAAGCTCTATTCTTGGCGATTAAACGTTCTTTCTTTAATCGCTTTTTTTTTGACGTAGATGTTTCCCCTGGTGGTGGAGATGGTTTGTGTTGTCGATGCCACAATTTCTCCCATAATAGTCCTAATGGCTGACCAAAGTCTGGGTCTAGCGCTAAAGAAGTATGTAAAATTAGTCCATTTCCACCATTACCTGTAGGCCCATAATCATCTCTTTTTTCTAAAATTTTTTTGTAATCAAGATAAGTTGTATCACCTACAGCTAATACTATTGGTATACCATAAATCTGCTTAGAAGTTTGTTTAAAAGATGGTTGGGTCAATTTATCAAAAGTTGTTTTGGGGTTAGAAAAAAATTCGTAACTACGTTTTAGGTCACTAGCGCTTTCAAATATTTGTGATAGAGGCTCACCATATTTTACTTTTAAAGCCTCCGCAATTAACACTGCTCTGTTGGTCAGACGTTTGTCACCAAAATCACAATCGCGGTACGGGTTTGCTTCTAATAGTTTCATTTGCACCCCAAAATACGATACTACAAGCACCTTATATTAGAGGACGCAAATTATCTTAAGTCCAGAGGATTGGTTCGCGATAGCTGGTCGCGAACCAATCCCCTTTTCCACATCCCGTGAAAAGTCAG
>NZ_JACKZS010000429.1 GCF_014222285.1 Nostoc sp. UCD121 | reverse complement strand
GTATTAAATTTATGATGGTAAACTGGGTTTAGCCGTTAGCAATTTAATTAAAAAAATCATCTATCTTAAGAAATAAATTTAGATTAATTGTTGCTAGCAAAAGATAATTTAAATTCTATCTTTGGGGGGATAAATATTTAAGCTGTAATAGGAGTTTGGAGAAAATAATAGACATCAATATGGTAATCTTATTTGATTCAAAAACTACTACATTCCATACACGTGAATATTTAATTTCCTGAAAGCCTTATCTGATTGGGATTTTGCTAAATTCCACTCTGATTCAGGCTCGTCAATATTTAAATGCGTTGGCCCCTGGTTGCCGATCCTGCCCAAACATTAAATCAGTGGTTGACTGCACAATCGATTGATCCTTTTGTTTACAAAGTTGTTCGTCAGCAATCTTATGGGATGTATACTGCTGACCCGGAGGCAATTGGAGTTGGTTTCTTTGCTTACATCGGTACTTCTGGCGATCGCAGTCTGCGAATTGAAGGTGGTAGTATTCAACTTGCAATTGCATTTACTCACTTTTTAGGCGGATGCCTACGGCGGCAAGCTACGCATCCATCTAAACACTCCAGTTGCGCGAATTCAGCAGCAAAAACAAACTGTTGCTGTGAGCCTAAAAACTCTTTAGGGGCAGGTTAAAGTATTTTGCGATTGGATTGTTGTCACGATTCCCTGGAGTGTCTTGCGCCATTTGTCTATTGAAGCTCCACTTACACAGGCACAATGAGAAGCGATAGCCCACTTGCCTTATGGAGCATCGGTTAAGACCTTACTTCAGTACCCCAACCGTTTCTGACAGCAATTTTGAACAAGTCCAAATCTGTCACAGCCCCAAGACTGCTAGAAGATACCAGTTTGGCATATTTCGCCAACACGCCTTTAGTGTAACGTGGGGCGGGGGGTTGCCAATTAGCACGACGACGGGCTAATTCTTCTTCGGAGATATTCAACTGCAATGAACGAGCAGGTGCATCAATCGTAATACTATCGCCTTCTTCTACAAGAGCGATCGCACCACCAACGGCTGCTTCTGGAGCAACATGACCAACCACCATGCCATAAGTACCACCAGAAAAGCGCCCATCGGTAATTAATCCCACCGCATCACCCAAACCAGCCCCGATAATTGCCGAAGTGGGAGCCAACATTTCTCGCATTCCAGGGCCACCCTTGGGCCCTTCATAGCGGATAACCAAAATATCACCAGCTTGAATTTTACCCGCCAAAATTGCATCTAAAGAAGCTTCTTCCGACTCAAACACCCGTGCAGGCCCGGTAATTACTGGTTTTTTCACCCCGGTAATTTTAGCAACAGCCCCTTCCGTTGCTAGATTACCTCTGAGGATGGCTAAATGTCCTTGAGCATACATCGGGTTATCCCAAGTTCGAATCACATCTTGATTGGCGGATGGTTCTTCGGGGATGTCTGCTAATATCTCTGCAATGGTTTGACCAGAGATCGTAATGCTATCTCCATGTATTAAATCATGGGCGAGTAGCATTTTCATCACTTGGGGAATGCCACCAGCTTTGTGCAAATCTGTAGCGACATACTTACCACTTGGTTTTAAATCACACAAAACGGGAACACGGGCGCGGATTGTCTCAAAGTCATCCAAGGTTAACTCCACATTAGCAGCGCGAGCGATCGCTAAAAAGTGCAATACTGCATTGGTCGAACCACCCACCGCCATAATCACAGAGATAGCATTCTCTATAGATTTGCGGGTGATAATTTGACTGGGTAAGATTTGTTGACGAATGGCTTCGACTAATACATAAGCTGATTTTTCCGTGCTATCGGCTTTTTCGGGATCTTCGGCTGCCATTGTGGAAGAATAGGGCAAACTCATTCCCATCGCTTCAAATGCTGAAGACATGGTGTTAGCTGTGAACATTCCCCCGCAGGAACCGGCACCCGGACAAGCGCGACTTTCAACTTCTAATAATTCCTTTTCGTCAATCTTCCCGGCACTGTATTGACCAACTGCTTCAAAAGAACTAACAACGGTTAAATCGCGTCCGTTATAGTGACCGGGTTTAATTGTACC
>NZ_JACKZS010000428.1 GCF_014222285.1 Nostoc sp. UCD121 | reverse complement strand
CTCTCCTCCCTGCCCCCTTCCCCTCTGCCTCTGCCAATCCCCAATACCAATGACTTATACCCGTGGTGAATGCGCTAGCCTTGTACTATGGTTTAGAGTAGAGTTAGCAATTAAGCTAAATAAAACTGCCAATGGTGTTTAATCCTGACTTTTTAAATGACAACTCCGAGGAACACCCTAATCAACTTCTTTCCGACCACTCTGAGGAATACCCCAATCAGTTACTCAAATATCTACAACATCAGTCTCCTGATGTTCTAGCGAGGATTGCTCAATCCGCCAGCCCTGAAATTAAACAAATCATCTCGCAAAATGTCCAAGGGCTAGTGGGAATGCTCCCGGCAGAAAATTTCAACGTGCAAATTACAACAGATCGGGATAACTTAGCTGGGCTTCTAGCGTCGGCCATGATGACAGGGTATTTTCTGCGCCAGATGGAACAAAGAATGCAGTTAGAGCATTTATCTAATGGTCAATAGTCAATAGTCAAACATTCTGGGACTACTGACCAAATAATTACTAATTCGTAATTCGTAATTCCTAATTAAAAAAGTTACAGCAGCCCACACTGGATTAAAAATTCAGTGGTTAACAAGATTTGTGTGGAGAGTTAAAGCTTCCACGGATAGCGACGTGAAAAGCGAGTCCGCAAGCGTCTTGCAACTACGAATTACGAATTATCAATTACGAATTATTTTAACTACTTCCTTTCAGGATAAGCTCCTGATTGTACTTTGAAGGTTTGAATTTTCCCGCTACGATTGACTTCGATAGCTATTATGTCCCCAACTTTGCTGGACTCTACCAGCTTTTGAACTTGGGCCGAGGTTTTGACTGGCTTACCGTTAACTTTTTGAATCATATCTCCAGGAAGCAATCCTCCGCGCTTGGCTGGAGAATCGCCTGTGACTCCTTTAATCACAATCCCAACATCCTGCTGAATGTTCAGTTGATTCTCTTGATTAATCTGCTGTTTTTTGATGGCAGAAAGGTCTGCCATTTCAACACCCAAGAAGGGATGTTCTACACGCCCTTTGGTAAAAAGTTCATTGGCAATGCGGGCGGCGGTTTCAATGGGGATCGCAAAACCGAGTCCTTGAGCATCAGCGCGGATGGCAGTATTAACACCAATCACTTCGCCTTGAGCGTTTAATAAGGGGCCACCGGAATTACCAGGGTTAATTGCAGCATCAGTTTGGATAAAGCTGACTCGCTTATCTGGTACACCAACTTGAGTGCTGGTGCGATCGGTAGCGCTGATAATGCCGATAGTGACAGTATTATCTAAACCCAGAGGATTGCCAATTGCGATCGCCCACTGTCCTGGTATTAAGTTTTGCGAATTGCCCAGTTTCACAGTTGGCAAATGATTCGCTTTTATTTTCACCACTGCCACATCTGTCACAGAATCAACTCCTACCACCTTCCCCTCTAAACTTCGACCATCCTTGAGGGTGACTTGTACTGTATCTGTATCTGCTACTACATGAGCGTTAGTGAGTAATTCCCCATCCTCGCTCAAAATAAATCCCGATCCTGTACCACGCTCAATCCGTTCTTCGGGAATTGGTTGCTCATCCTCTCCAAAGAATCGCCTCAATAGAGGATTTTTTAACGCATCAGAGATGGGATTGGCAACTTTGCGAGTGGCATTAATTCGCACCACAGCCGGGCCAACTTTTTGCACTGCCGTCGCAATAAAATTCACATTATCGCCTCCAGTAGCCCCAATTGCTCCGCTAGGAGAATTTGGCACTACAGATTCTGGAGGCGAAGCCATTGTGACATTTCTTAACTGTTGGAATGAGGAATTTTGTAGCAGGAAATAGCGACTGCCAAATAAACCTGCACCACAGCCAAATACCAGTAAGAACAAATAAACACCTAGTTGCTTTAAAGATAACTTCATAACAATTCTGCTTAAGGACAACAATGCAGTTGCTAATTTCTAAGTGTAGTCAAGCTAACGGCAAGTGGACAGATCAATTTACGAGGAATTAAGCATTGGGGATTGAGAATTGGGAATTGGGCATTGGTTATTTCCCCCTTGCTCCCTCTACTCCCCCTGCC
>NZ_JACKZS010000427.1 GCF_014222285.1 Nostoc sp. UCD121 | reverse complement strand
ATGAGGTACATCCTAAAAGCTGAAAGCGATGATAGGAGAGGGGCAAGGAGAAAACTATATTGCATAATAGCCGGAAGTGCTGTAATAGTGCAAAAACTTGGCAAGAAAAAGTTTAAAACCAGAGGCAACATCGTTTGAAGTACTCGATTGTGTTCAAAAAAAAATGCCCCTCGTGCGGTCAAGCAATGTGGAATGAATACAATAATCCTCGACATATAAGAACGTTTTATGGGGTAGTAGAACTACAGCTAAAAATTCGTCGATGTCAAAATAAGTCATCTCTGCGGTACAAAAAAGCATATCGACCAGAGCAAGAAGGGTCACTCGCTTTACCACAGAACGAATTTGGTTTAGATGTGATTGCTTATGTAGGAGCATTACGCTACCAGGAACATAGAAGTGTTCCTCAAATACACACTCACCTTGAATTAAAGAGTATATGTATAAGTCAATGAACCTGACTTTTCCCGTTAAGTCTCAAAAAGCTTGCTGGTAAAGGATTTAGGAGACAGCACAGTATATACAGTAAAGTAATAAAAATCTGGTGTTATGTTAAAGGTGACGAGCAATGCTGGACTGGTGGGAGAAAAATTTTGCAACTTGTGAGTTGGGCGATCGCCGATTGAATGAGCGTGCAATGTCAATTGGCTATGCTTTAAGTCAAGGATTTGGCAAAGCACTGTCAGAAATCTTCAGTGGAGCAACCGTACTCAAGAGGGCTTATGAGTTTTTGCTAACCCAAAAGTAGAATTTTCAAAACTAATAGAGCCGCACTGTCAAATGACGGCGGAAACTGTTGCAGAATATGATGTAGTGTTGTGTGTTGGAGACACTACTTTTCTTGATTATGGCAGTATTACGGTGAAAAAAGAAGGTTACGGCCCGATTGGTAAGGGAGGTAACGGTTTAATATTACACAGTGCTTTAGCTATAGAACCGGAAAAAGGTCAGTCCCTTAGTCTGCTATGGCAAAAACTTTGGAACCGAGAGCCAAAACAGAAGCTACCAAAAGATGAAACTCCGACACAGAAGAAACAACGGCAAGCAGCAGCCCGTAAAGAAGCTAGAAAACGCCCCTTTGAGCAAAAAGAATCTTACAGATGGGTAGAAGCACTTACCACTGTAGAAAACGAAGTTAGCAAGTCCACGCGCGTGATTCATGTCTTTGATAGAGAAGGTGATATCACAGAAGTTTTTGATAAAGTTCGTCAACTTCAGCACACGGGAGTTTTGGTGCGTGCGGCTCACAACCGTAGTTTAGATCAAAATAGTGAACGTCTGTGGTCAAAGCTGGAAGCTCAATCTATCGGTTTTGAACAGGAAATCAAACTCCCAGATACGAGCAAGCGTTCTGCTCGCAAAGCAAAGCTGGCTGTAAGATCTTGTCCCATTAATCTCCGTACTCCCTACCGTTTTGACAATCGCGATCCTCTACTCGTGTATGCTATTTATGCCACAGAAGTTGATTGTCCAGAAGGTGAAACCCCTGTAGAATGGATGTTGCTAACCACAGAAGTTGTCGCAGATATCCAGATGGCTTCTACGATTTTAAATTGGTATTCTTACCGTTGGCGAGTGGAAGAGTATCATAAAATTTTCAAGTCAGGGTGTCAGTTAGAAAGATATAGACTTGCTGCTGATGGGATGAAAACCTTAATTGGAATCTTTACGTGTGATTGCTGTTGAGCTTTTGCAGTTGACTTATCTACACCGTACCCAGCCAAATGCCGACGCAATTGTTATCCTCAATCCCCTTCAGCTTCGCATTTTGAAAGCTAAATCATCTAAACTACCCAAGATATTAACAGTTAGTTGGGCTGTGGAAGCGATCGCTCGTTTAGGAGGTTACTTAGAACATCGACATAAAACTCCTATTGGTATCCAGGTACTGTGGCGGGGCTGGTTAAAATTGCATGACCTCTGTGAGGGTTGGCAGCTTGCTAGAGAGACTTAACGGGAAAAGTCAGGTCAATGAACGGTTACGCACTTAATTGACAGATATGACGAGTTACTTTCTTTATGGCTAAAAGATCATAAAAGGTTAAAAGCAATAGTGGCTAATCAAGGACGGGTGATATTAGCGAT
>NZ_JACKZS010000426.1 GCF_014222285.1 Nostoc sp. UCD121 | reverse complement strand
TACGCGAATAAAAAGATGGGACTTACTTTTTCTCTTTGAGGCTATCGTACAAGTCCACCCAATTTTGACGAAGAGAGTCGATGCAGGAAGTTAAGTGATCGATTTGAGTTCTTCTAGCCACAGAGAGGACAGCATCAATATGAGCAGGGCTTCCAGCCTTACCCAAATGCTTATATTTGCTCAATTTGTTGGGTTGAGTTGTGGAAAAAATTGGTTTGGTAGCGTGTAATTTATAGTACCAATAAGCTTGTTTTTTTCCGCGTGCTTGATAACGCAAAACACAACAACCAGGTGGTGCAACTTCCCCTGAAGCCTGAATTTGTTGGATAGAGAGTTGTAAAGTTGCAATGGCTTGCTGTAGGAGTTCGGCTCTAGAAATAATGTCAGAGTCAAGCATCTGGCAAAACAAGAGTGCGTATGGTGATTAAGGGGGTTGCCCTGTTCGCGTATAATTTACGCGAACAAACCCGAATTTAGTTTATATTATCTTACAGCCAAAATTAAACGTAAGTATCGGGTGAAAATGTCACTTGTTAATTTTGAGGTTCAACAGCCCTACATTACCCCAAGCCAATTACTACTGGCAATGGATGAAGTAATTCCATCTCAAACAATAACGAACGCAATTATCAGTACTTCTTCTGTTGGGCAACGACAACGAATACTTCCGACTCATGTAGTTGTGGTTTTGGTAATTGCCATGAGTTTTTGGTCATCGGACTCTGTTGTATCGGTGTTCAAAAATCTGATTCATGGCTTCGCCAGTTTACGCATACTGGATAAAATACGTTTTAAAACACCAACTTCTTCATCAATTACCGAAGCACGGCAACGAACCGGGGCATCTGTAATGACTCGTCTGTTTGAGATGGTGGCAAAGCCATTAGCAACAGTTTTTACGCCAGATGCCTTTCTGGGAGGACTAAGAATAATGGCTGTAGATGGAACGGTAATGGACGTTCCTGAGACTCAAGAAAATGCAAGAGTATTTGGTTATCCTGGCTCTCGCCCTGGGACATATCCGGCATTCCCGAAAGCCAGGTTAGTTTTTTTGGTAGAAGCAGGTACTCATTTAATTACCGATGCATTCATTAGTCCTTATCGAATTGGTGAAAGAAAAGGAGCTTTAAAATTATTACGAAGTGTTAATGATGGGATGTTGCTGATGTGGGATAGAGGGCTACATTCATTCAAGATGGTTAATGCCGCAATTAAACAAAAATGCCATATTCTTGGACGTGTACCAGCCCACGTTAAATTCGAGGTCGTTCAAACTTTTGATGATGGTTCTTATAAGTCATGGATTGCACCGGATGGTCAGTCCAAAAAGAAAGGTGCAACCCGAATCCCAATGCGTGTAATTGAATATGTTGTTGAAGAGAATGGGATAGAAAAAGTTTATCGTCTGATTACCGATTTGATGGATATTGCGATTTTTCCAGCTTTACTTCTAGCGACTGAGTATCACCAGCGCTGGGAAGCAGAGAATACTTTGGATGAATTAAAAGTTCATCTCAATGGTCGGAAAACTCCTATCCGCTCGAAAAATCCTCGTGAAGTAGTCCAAGAAATTTATGGTTGGTTACTGGGACATTATTGTATACGCTGTTTAATGTTTCAAAGTGCTGAGAAAGTAGGATTATCTCCATTACGTCTAAGTTTTACTGGCAGCCTTAGAGTGATTAGACGTGCTATCCCTTTGTTCCAGATTGCAGTAGAAATATTCCCAGATATTAATGTATTTTTTAGTTGGTTAACTTCGGAACTTTTAGATTTAAAAATCCCACCACCACAGCAAAGAAGTAATCCCAGAGTTGTCAAGAAAACTCGCTCAAAGTTTCAGAGTAAAAAACGATGTCATAGAAATAATGGCACTCCTCGACAACTACTATCTTTTCAAATTTTTAGGAAAGCAAGTTAAATATATCGATTATTTGGGCGATACAGTAAATTGTTCATCCTCAATTTATAGTTCAACAGATTAAAAATATTCTCAGCAATTGACAATTAAATTTTTCGAGAGTGCCTTCAGGTACAAGCAGCGTTTTTAGCTGTTTTTTGTTCTCGTAAACTACACGCGAACAAAATATT
>NZ_JACKZS010000425.1 GCF_014222285.1 Nostoc sp. UCD121 | reverse complement strand
TACAACGTTTTTGACACTGGGATATTGAAAACGGCTCATCAAGTCCTAGCGCGTAGCTTTCGGAATTACTTCTCAGAGAGAAGGCGTATGTTCCGGGTCTGGTAACTCTGGTAACTCAATCCCTCGGAAGAGCAATGCTTCAACTATCTGAGATACAGATTTATTTCCCAGATTTTTCAGCGTTCGCAAGCCTGTGACACCATATTTCTTTAAATCTTCTATTGTGTTAACTTGTGCCTCTTTAAGCGCCGTATAAGTATTTTTTTTCAAATTCAATGACTCAATACTGTTTTCATCAACAACACTTACAGGTGTATTATCCCCATTTATTTCCTCTACGGGATGTACATTGCTGTTGGCAACCTCTACAAGCTGATTATCTGGTGAGATTGAGTCAGAGCTTTCAGGGATGCTAATTTTTTCAACACTGTCCTCATTGTCATCAACAACACTTACAGGTGTATTATCCCCATTTATTTCCTCTACAGGATGTACATTACTGTTGGCAACCTCTACAAGCTGATTATCTGGCGAGATTGAGTCGGAGCTTGGAGGAAAGCTAATTTTTTCAACACTGTCTACATTGGCATCAACAACGCCATTCGACTTATTGTCCTCAAGTATTTCTAGAACTCTATCTATTTTTGCTAGTTGCTCATAAACTGTATTTACACTCACGGTTGGTTCTACACCAGCATCAACAGAGGCTAACCAGTCATTTTTGATTAGGTTGGATAACTCTGACTTTATATGGCTAGGCTTTAATCTGCCTTCTGTAATTAACTTTTCGACAACAGAATGTGGCACACGGAAGCTTACAATAGGTGATTCCTTGCTTTTTTTTCCCATATCCCTTTACTTTGTCAACAGTGTACACAGTAAACATATCATGTGTATACAGTGTTGACAATATGGAAAATTCCTCAGAGTCAGCCCATAACTATGCAAATTTTCTTGTGTATGTTTTAGTACCTAAAACAAATTATTTAAAAGAATACTAGCAAACCAAGAGTAATCAAGTGTAACAATCATTCATTTACGTCAAATTCATCAATTATTAGCGTCTTAAAGCTCTGTGTCAACTGCTGCCAGAGGAACTCAATTTCCTCATAGCACTTCTGTGAAGAAATTTTTCCCGAAGTCTGTAGATTAGAGAGATAACAAACACGTTCAGAAAATTCTTGAAGATTAGCATTGAATAAAAGATTTTGAGGCGTGTACTTTCCAAGATATCGATAGCGCTGGTAGAGGAAATTGTCTTTGTCTATCTGATTGTCGTTATCCATATTCAAAAAAAATCTTCTTAGTTCTTCTTAGTACAAATCTAGACTTAGTTATTTCACGTTATTTTTATGTTTACATCTATATATAGATATAGTATTAAAATACCCATTCTGGAATCAGAATCACTTATTTTTCCAATTATTCACCTGATTATCTTTGTAAACAGCACCTTGTTCTGAAATCTCCAAATCCTCACATGGACTGAAAAATATCAAATTATTGCGATTTAACTCAAATGTTAGAGGTGATTCGTAAAGAAAATCTAAAGGGCTTCTGGGTTAGCTTGAGTAGATTTTATGCTAGATCAAGTTGAATAGTTGCACTGAACATCACTCGTCTCCCCTACGGTTTCGATGGTGGCAAGAAGGTTAAAGGACGTAAGCGGCATATCGTCGTAGACTCTCAAGGATTGTTGATTGGGGTTCTCGTCACGCCCAGCAAATGCCTCAGAACGATTAGGGGCGGTGATTGTGTTGGATGAAGCAAAAGATAAATTGTCCAAATTAGAAGTGATCTGGGTAGACCAGGGGTATTCTGGCAAAAACTTTGCCAATGCTGTTGGGCAGGTCTGTGGTGAGCGGGTGCGGGTGGAAGTGATTAAACGAACCTCTGAGACGTTTGAGCAGTTGCCCAAGCGGTGGATTGTTGAGCGAACCAATGGAAAAGCTGAACCGATTTCGGCGGTTAAGCAAAGATTATGAGGTGTATTCAGAGGTCAGTGAAGCGATGATTTATGGTTCTTTGCTTCGTCTCATGGTCAGGCGATTAGCTACTTAAGATTTACTTTACGAATCAGCTCTAAGAGCCTGTCAAGAAACAACTTTTACATGTTGAAGTATAGATGTTATGCTCAAAC
>NZ_JACKZS010000424.1 GCF_014222285.1 Nostoc sp. UCD121 | reverse complement strand
GTAATATAAAAAACATATTACAACAAACATTATTAGAAACCACCCTCTTCCATATTTTAGCAATAATAGATTCCTCACAGCATTCTGGAGCAGGTTTCAAAATTGCCTTGTTTGCAGTTCGCTAAACCCAAAGTGATGGAAGAGGTATAAGGAACGCCTTTAGCCAATGATTTATAGTCAGCGAAATATCTTATTTAAATTCACTAACAACTAAGTCCCATCCTTGTTAAAATTTCTGTCCCAACCTTAAATGCAGAAGGATCTAATCGTCTGTCAATTACTACCTGAATTCTTGTATTCATGTTGAAATCAATATTCATACTTTTTCCATTTAAATTTCCTGGAATTAAAAGTTTTATAGTACCTTCGTTATTACTATGCTGAACAGCCTCAGCTAGCTCTATTAGTTGTTGTATTCCGCCAGAATTTGTATTTTGCTCGGAGGTGTTTTCTACAGTCATGCCTACTTTTATTTTCATTTACAACTCCCTAGAGTAGCGTAACTATTTACGGAATATTATTGAACATACATTGCAAAATAAAAATGTAGCATATCTCAGATATTGCACCTAACCGTATAAACACTGGACACGTAAATCAATGGTACAAATAATTACATAATCTCACAAACTCAACATACTTTGGATAGAGTTAAATGATAATGTCAAAATCTGCGCGGCTTGTTTGAGTGAAGTGATTACCAAAGCCGAATTTTTGCAAGGGCAGTGAAAAAAGTAACAGATCGCCACTTCAGAAAAAATTTGGCGTTGCTGATTTCATGTATGAAAATGGTTTTCTTTTGCGCCGAAACCTTTATAGAGATATAAAATTTTATTTATGTCTCTACATTTTAATTTCTATTCAGCAACGGCTTATGCTTATTTTTTATATCTAGTTCATAACTAGATATTATTAATATTACATTTAGCAAATTTTAATTCATTGGTATTGTTCAGAAATGACACAATAATGGTGCAGATAAACTCGTTCTTTGGATCATAGTTCTCTATAAGATCCCGAATCATAATGTTATCTAAATTGTTTCCAAAAATCAGTTCAGAACTTTGAATAATATCATTTATATTTAAATAGATTACATCACCACACTCAAACTCATAACCAATAGGTGTAAAGTGAAAAAACAGAGTCCCTCGACCATACTTGGGATAATTATCTTTTGCATATTTTAATAATTGACTACCATGTGAATTGATTGACTCTTTTAGAAAGGATTCTGCGTGTGATAATGTCATATATGTTCTCTCTTCATTAATCCTAATTTTGCTTATTGAAAAGGCTATAGCTTGCAAAAGTTTAACAGTTATAGGTAGAATTTAGCATTTGTATAAATAAGTAAAATTCTAGATTTTAAAAGGTATTGGCATAGGTTTTGTCAAATTCTTATAGTAACCAATGTCGCGCAACAGGAGTAAACAGCATTGGCAATCAAGACGCTTGTGAACAAGCAGTTTGAAGTTTGACACATCCAAGATGAGCAACTTATTCTTACAAGATGCCTTAGTATGCCCAAATAAGTACTCATAACTATCAAAGCTTACTGGAATTACCCTTAACAAACCAAAACTACTTTTTATCAATCAAAAAATACATTGCGGGTTTTGGAGCTATGCCGGAGCTAAGTCACTAATCAGACAGACAGGATCATCGCCCGGCATACACTCCAAAACCGCCTCTTTCATGGTGAAAAGTAGCAGTGCATTCATGCAGCAATTCTAGTTCGATGTCAAAAATGCTTAAGCGTAGATATAGCAATAGTTTCCAGCTATCTTGCCCCTCATGACAGCTTCGTTAGATCCACCCCATCTAAGGTGCTAATCTCATTTCTCCTCAAAGCATTGCCCCCACAGTAGCAGCAACAAAGCATAGTCCCGTTTCCCCGCCAACGTCGAGCGATCGCATCCCTTAATGACCGTTAAAAATTCCTCGCCTGTACAACCGCTAGTATCGCGATCGCTGTTTTGCAAAATAAGGGGAGCAACAGAGAGCGTATCGGAGAGAATCAGGCTATTAATGCGATGAACCACTAGTAAGTCTACTCAAAAGATTAGATGGGAATTAGCAAAAAGTGGATGTGCGATCGCTCAATTGTATTAGTTCATACTAAATTAGTATATTTACTCAACTAATTTGTCATACCACTTAATTAATATATA
>NZ_JACKZS010000423.1 GCF_014222285.1 Nostoc sp. UCD121 | reverse complement strand
CAATACTGCTCGGTTAAGGAGAAATAGAGGGTAAAACAAAGAAAATAGTGTTCGCGGATGATTGACGCGAATAAAATAATGAGACTTACTTTTTCTCTTTGAGGCTATCGTACAAGTCCACCCAATTTTGACGAAGAGAGTCGATGCACTCAGTTAAGTAATCGATTTGGGTTCTTCTAGCTACGGAGAGGACAGCATTAATATGAGCAGGGCTTCCTGCCTTACCCAAATGCTTATATTTACTCAATTTGTTGGGTTGAGTTGTGGAAAAAATTGGTTTGGTAGCGTGTAATTTATAGTACCAATAAGCTTGCTTTTTCCCACGTGCTTGGTAACGCAAAACACAACAACCAGGTGGTGCTACTTCCCCTGAAGCCTGAATTTGTTGAATAGAGATTTGTAAAGTCGCAATGGCTTGTTGTAGGAGTTCGGCTCTAGAAATAATGTCAGAGTCAACCATCTGGCAAAACAAGAGTGCGTATAGTGATTAGGGAGGGGGTTGCAGTGTTCGCGGATAAATTACGCGAACAAAACTGATTTTAGCTTATATTATTTTACAGCTAAAATTAAACGTCAGTACCGTCTTGTTAATGTCACTTGTTAACTTTGAGGTTCAACAGCCCTACATTACCCCAAGCCAATTACTTCTGGCAATGGATAAAGTAATTCCATCTCAAACCATAACGAACGCAATTATCAGTACTTCTTCTGTTGGGCAACGACAACGAATACTTCCGACTCATGTAGTTGTGGTTTTGGTAATTGCCATGAGTTTTTGGTCATCGGACTCTGTTGTATCGGTGTTCAAAAATCTGATTCATGGTTTTGCCAGTTTACGAATACCGGAATTGATACGTTTTAAAACACCAACTTCTTCATCAATTACCGAAGCACGGCAACGAACCGGAGCATCTGTAATGACTCGTTTATTTGAGATGGTTGCAAAGCCATTAGCAACAGTTTTAACGCCAGGTGCTTTTTTGGGAGGATTGAGAATAATGGCTGTAGATGGGACAGTAATGGACATTCCCGATACTCAAGAAAACGCCAGAGTATTTGGTTATCCTGGTTCTCGCCCTGGCACATATCCGGCATTCCCGAAAGCTAGGTTAGTTTTTTTGGTGGAAGCAGGTACTCATTTAATTACCGATGCATTCATTAGTCCTTATCGAATTGGTGAAAGAAAAGGAGCTTTAAAATTATTACGAAGTGTTAGTGATGGGATGTTGCTGATGTGGGATAGGGGACTACATTCATTCAAGATGGTTGATGCCGCAATTAAACAAAAATGCCATATTCTTGGACGTGTACCAGCTCACGTTAAATTCGAGGTTGTTCAAACTTTTGATGATGGTTCTTATAAGTCATGGATTGCACCGGATGGTCAGTCTAAAAAGAAAGGTGCAACCCGAATCCCAATCCGTGTAATTGAATATGTTGTTGAAGAGAATGGGATAGAAAAAGTTTATCGTCTGATTACCGATTTGATGGATATTAAGACTTTTCCTGCTTTACTTCTAGCGACTGAGTATCACCAGCGATGGGAAGCAGAGAATACTTTGGATGAATTAAAAGTTCATCTCAATGGTCGGAAAACTCCTATCCGCTCTAAAAATCCTCGTGAAGTAGTCCAAGAAATTTATGGCTGGTTACTGGGACATTATTGTATACGCTGTTTAATGTTTCAAAGTGCTGAGAAAGTAGGATTATCTCCATTACGTCTAAGTTTTACTGGCAGCCTTAGAGTGATTAGACGTGCTATCCCTTTGTTCCAGATTGCAGTAGAAATATTCCCAGATATTAATGTATTTTTTAGTTGGTTAACTGACGAAATTGTAGAGTTAAAAATTCCACCACCACAGCACAGAAGTAATCCCAGAGTCGTCAAGAAAACCCGCTCAAAATTTCAGAGTAAGAAACGATGTCATAGAAATAATGGCACTCCTCGACAACTATTATCCTTTCAAATTTTTAGGAAAGCAAGTTGAATACATCTATTATTTGGGCGATACAGTAAATTGTTCATCCTCAATTCATAGTTCAACAGGTTAAAAATCTTCTCAGCAATTGACAATTAAATTTTTCGAGAGTGCCTTCAGGTACAAGCAACGTTTTTAGCTGTTTTTGTTCTCGTAAGCCACACGCGAACAAATTATGATTTATTCCACTATCTATTTTCCCTTAACCGAGCAGTATTG
>NZ_JACKZS010000043.1 GCF_014222285.1 Nostoc sp. UCD121 | reverse complement strand
AATCAATAAATAGTTCTTCTTCCCCTGCCTCCCCTGCTCCCCCTGCCCCTCACTGCTGACTCAACTCAATAATATTTCCATCAGGATCTTGAGTGAATAGGGCAGGGCGACCGGAAGCACTGGGTTGAAAGGGATAATTATGATCGATCAACTCTTGTTTTGCAGCGTTCAAGTTAGCAACCGAGAAAGCGACGTGAGGGTTGCGTCCCCATTTTTCGTTTGGGTTTTCAGTAGGGACAGTAGGTGCAACTATCAGGTGAATCTGATAATTGCCGACTTGATACCATGCACCAGCGTATTTCAGGGAACGATCTATTTTGGATAATCCCAACACTTTGCCATAAAAGTGTTCAGAGCGTTCTAAGTCAGTCACAAGAATTGCTGTATGGAGACTTTGGGTAATCTGCATTGTCGGTAAGTGCGATCGCGTTTATCTAAATTTTGACGTACTTTGAACCCTTGCGTATTGCTTATTTTCCACCCCTAGTAGGGCTTGTTATTGCCAACATACTTTAAATTCCGGTAAGGGTGTATTAGAGTCAGAGTATACGGTTAAAAAATTTTAACAGACCTAAATCCTTACAGCAGTTGACTAGTGGGAGACGCTGAATTAGAAGATAGTCATTGTGCAAATGAGCGATCGCATGGCCTTTTTTGAAAATAACTCAGCTTGTTTCTAGACAAAAACAAATAATCAGGTAACTAAAATGGCGAAAGAAATAGAGCGGAAATTTTTAGTGAAAGGAGATAGCTGGAGAGGATTAGTTGAAGGTAGTGTATATCGTCAAGGATACATTGCCACACAAGACAAAACGGCTGTACGCATACGTATAGTAGGGGAAAAGAGTTATTTGACTATTAAAGGCCCCAGTATAAAATATTCGAGATTAGAGTTTGAGTATCCTATTCCTGTTGAAGATGCTCAAGAAATGCTTGAGGCATTATGTGAACGTCCCTTTATAGAAAAAATTAGATATAAAATACAATCGGGTGGTTTGATTTGGGAAATAGATGAGTTCGATGGTGTTAATAAAGGATTAATCTTGGCAGAAGTTGAACTGAATGATGAAAATCAACAAATTGAACTACCAAGTTGGATTGGACAAGAAGTTTCTGATGATTCCAGATATTTCAACAGCAATTTAGTAAAACACCCTTTTTCACAATGGTAATGGCGAAAAGGGAGCATCCACTTTTGGAAGAAACACCGGGCGATTGGAAATAGCAGCTATACAGACTAAACCCGCCTGCTTTGGATTTTAGAGAGTCCGCGCAGGCGGACGAAAGTTTGTATAGCCCATCCCATAACGCATTCGACGCAGAATCTTTTGTTTTAACCATTGAGGATAAAATTATACTTGTTCTTTATTTTTTTGAGAAAGTTTTTGCCACAGACTTAACTTTCGCAATGAGTAATATTAATAAATTTTAACAACCTCTTGTTTTTTAGCACAATTTATGCAAACCTCATAAATACATACTACTTTAAATTGGTCGATTTACAGTAGTTAAATCGGTAAATTGTCTTAATTAGCCAATAAACTCAAAATTTAGTGCCAAATAAACTTTTAGCCTCTATTACCTGACTTTTCACGTTATATGGAAAAGTCTACCAAAAACCTAACCTCCTTACCCCGATGCGGGAAAGGGGAAAATTCAGGAGTGTTAATGAGTTAATTACCCTAAATTAGTTTTTTTGAGGTTGGGGTTTCCAATCTCAAAAAAGGTATTTTCTGAATAGAACTGTCAAGGAACTCACAATCAATTTAGTGGCATTAAATATAGTTTTATTAAGCGCACTCGGTCTTTTCTGGAAAATCTTAAATCGGTGAAGGAGTCCAATTAGGTCGAGAATAAGAATCCAAAACTCAGAAGTTAAACAAGCTACTTAACTATCCACAAGTGAGAAATTTTATTAAAAAACAATATTAGTGCCAAATAGTAAGTGTATTTTAAATGCGAATGAAAGAGGAGAATCTGTTACTTCGTCTTTCCTAAATTAGGAGTTACTAAACTTAATCTGTGACATTACTGGAGAGTAAACTTATGTTTTCTGGACAAATTGAAAGAGAATGTTTATATGGAGAAAATTGGACAATTTCGCCAAAAAGTAAATTACCAGATAATCTACAGTTATTAGTGGATCAAGAAGAAGTAGGATGTGATATCTGGGAATTGCAGAGGCAAGAATCTGATGATAAGCCGATTTATCCAAATCTTAATCAGGCTTCTGCTGCACTACCGCGTAAATAAACCACCAATTCCACATTAACGAAACGTTTCCGATATAGGAATTCCGCCTTCTTTGCGCGTCTCATAGATCGTTATTCAAGAAGTAGTTAAGCGACTATTCCATATTTTGTTGCATCATAATGAGTTCTAAAGAGCATACTGCTCTGACCTGACGCAACGAAGTACCATTGTAACTTTAGCAAAGACGCGATCGCATTTCCGCAACCTCTCCTAGAGAAGCGGCTTGCCGTAAGATTAGCAGTGGCTAATGTCTACTACAATCAGCCGCTACTGGCTGATATGAGACGTAGCTTAAATATCTCTGTCTAGCAGGTGGGATTTATGAGTCTTGTGCAACTCGTTTGTGAACCGCCTGTATTACGAGAAACAGTGTTGAACATTGCACTAGTATTTGCAGCCTTTCATGCTACTTGGGTTACTCTACTTTTTCTACTAGAATCTCCTTCGTATAATATCTCCAGCTATTTCATGCAAAATTGAGTTCATCCTGTAAATCTCCGCAATTTGTTTTACCTAGCAAGAGAAGGAATCAATATTAATGGCACATCTGTTTGAACCATTCAAGATTCGTGAAGTTACCTTCCGCAACCGCATTGCTGTTTCACCCATGTGTCAATATTCCAGTACAAATGGATATGCTAATGATTGGCACGTTATTCATTTAGCTTCTCGTGCAGTAGGCGGTGCGGGTATAGTGTTCACAGAAGCAGCAGCTATAGAACCGCGTGGGCGCATTAGCCCGCAAGATTTGGGAATTTGGTCAGATGCACATATAGAAACTTTAGCCAAAACTGTGGCATTGATTCATAACTTTGGCGCTGTTGCAGGGATTCAACTTGCTCATGCAGGTAGAAAGGCCAGCACAGCCAAACCCAGTAAGGGAGGGAAAACGCTGGATGAATCTCAGGAAGGTTGGCGGCCCTTAGTTTCGAGTAGTGCGATCGCCTTTAGCCAAGATAGTCCAGTTCCAGAAGCCCTAAGTCTTGAAGGAATTCAGGAAGTTATTGATGCCTTTGTCCAAGGTACTAAACGTTCTCTGCAAGCTGGTTTTAAGGTAGTGGAAATCCATGCTGCCCACGGTTATCTACTCCACCAGTTTCTTTCACCCCTTGCTAACCAACGGCAAGATGATTATGGTGGCAGCTTTGCAAACCGGACTCGTCTGCTCATAGAAGTTGTTCAAGCAGTTCGAGAGGTTTGGCCCCAGACAAATCCACTCTGGGTACGTATTTCTGCTACCGATTGGGTAGATGGAGCTTGGGACATCGAGCAAAGTATCGCTTTAAGTGACAAGCTTAAGTCTCTAGGAGTTGATCTCATCGATACTTCATCAGGGGGAATTATACCGGGTGTCAAGATACCAATTCAACCTGGTTATCAGACTCAGTTTGCCGAACGCATCCGCCGCGAAGCCAATATCCATACAGGAGCCGTAGGTTTAATCACAGCCCCTGAACACGCTGACGAGATTATTCGCACAGAAGTAGCCGATATAGTGCTGTTAGGACGTGAACTACTCCGCAATCCTTACTGGCCGCATCTGGCAGCTAAACAGTTAGGACACGATAAACTCTGGCCTGTTCAATACGATCGAGCTTGGCTATGATGTCGCTTGTACTTAATTTGCTATTTGGTGGTAGGGGAAATTCATAAATTGCCCCTACCTGAAAATGAGGGCTTGAGACGCTGCGCGTAGCTTGCTTCCACGGAGTGGTAAGCTATCTGCTTTTTCGTACAAAATTCATTCTGACTCCTGAATTCAGAATTCTGAATTCTGTTCGATAATTTAGAAATTAATTTATGAGTCTTCTTTTGCAAGTTGGGCTTTTGCCTGTTGCCACAAATTTTCTAGCTCATCTAAACTGTAATCAGAAAGGGGGCGATCGCAAACTGCCTCCATTTTTTCTAATCGCTGGACAAATCGCTGATTTGTACCTTGCAAACCGGCGCTAGGATCGAGATTATGCCAACGCGCTAGTTGAATAACCGCAAAGAGTAAATCGCCTAATTCTGCTTGTTGTCGTTCGGGTGTTTCCTCAGCTAAAGCCTGTTGAAATTCACCCAATTCTTCATGAAACTTATCCCAAACGCCCTGAATATTTTCCCATTCAAACCCAATAGCAGCAGCCTTTTGAGAAATCTTCATCGCTGCTGTCAACGGGGGAAGGGTGCGCCCATAACGACCGAGTTTAGCACTAAGTTTTTGCGCGTCTGGCGATGGTTCGCCTTTTTCCTGCGCTTTGATTTGTTCCCAATTTTGCCGCACCTCATCCACACTGGCTACTGACACATCACCAAACACATGAGGATGACGGCGAATCAACTTTTGGGAAATCCCCTGAGTTATTTCTTTGAGAGAAAATTGTCCAGATTCACTAGCGATTTGGGCTTGCAATACCACTTGTAATAATAAATCGCCTAATTCTTCTGCGATCGCCTTCTGATCCCCACTCTTAATTGCATCCACCACCTCATAAGCTTCCTCAATCACATAAGGAGTAAGCGTTTCGGCAGTTTGCGCCAAATCCCACGGACAACCACCATCAGGCGATCGCAATTTCGCCACCACCTCAATCAATTCTTGCAAAGCTGCCAAAGTCTCAACTTTGTCACTTGTACTGAGCGAAGCCGAAGTATTTGTCATTTGTCATTTGTCCTTTGTCGTTCTGCCGTTGCTCTTTCTGGTAACTGTAGCTCGACGAGTACCGCGACTTGTAACTTTCCGCTTCTTCATTTTGCCACTAGGAAGCAACCCCCGAACCCCTTGCTTTCGCACGCGCTTGTATGCCGAACCACTCCAATCGCTGAGAGAATGGCTCATCGCGCCAAGTTCTAACCCTAAAAACAGGGCGATATATTCAGTATCATATTGCAGAAGCGATCGCCCCACAGTTTGTCCCAAATCTTGCCAAGTAAAACTCAGATTCCATAATCTTTCGGCAATTGCCAAAACCAAAATTGCCAAGATAGCTAGCAAACACCCCAGATAAAGTATCCGCAGAATCGTGCCAATAATCGGCCCGTGGGATAAAAAAGAACGATGCCGCAGACTTTTTTGATAAGGTAGCCAAATCCAGCGCAAGAAACCCCAGCGTTGAAATTGTACAGAGTAAATATCCAAATCGGGGCCAAACATCAGCCCTCCAAATAGAAACCCGCCTGCAACCAATAAAGTTGCATTGCTACTGCGAGTCTGCCAGAAAGTAATGCCCGCCACCAACGGCAGAGCATACATAGTAATACGATCGTGCGTCCGACCAGAAGGCATCCTAAATCCTGTTAGCGATAGCGGGGCGTTTAGTCCGTGCTGAGTA
Source organism: Nostoc sp. UCD121 (assembly GCF_014222285.1). GTDB lineage: Bacteria > Cyanobacteriota > Cyanobacteriia > Cyanobacteriales > Nostocaceae > Nostoc. The sequence continues at coordinate 36,911 of NZ_JACKZS010000043.1, read as the reverse complement.
ACTTAATACTGAGCCAGTATAAGAGAAAAAAAGATTTTCCCAAAACTACTAGCGCAATGCAAAATCTTCTGCTATATTAGTTAAGGATTAGTGAAAAGGGCGGTTAGCTCAGTTGGTAGAGCGCCTGCCTTACAAGCAGGATGTCATCAGTTCGAGTCTGGTACTGCCCATTAATTTAATTAAGGCTAGAGACAGCTTAAATGCAGTTTCTAGCCTTTTTTGAATGATTCATAATTATTAATTAGCTAGCTACTATTAACCCATCTTCCATATCTTCAGAATAGAGGGTACTTGCTCTTGCAGATAGGGTTAGGTCTGTATTGAACTAATGGGACTTCCAGAAAATAAATTCTCCAGTAGTTACGGGTTAAGCCTAATGCGCCGCCTACAGATAACAGGTGCGTTATGCTGTCGCGCCAACACATCTGGAATCTCCCCATTCCCTAATCCCTAATTCCCAGTCAAAATGCCTAATGAAATTTGGTTATCACAATTACAAAAACATCGTGCGATCGCAGTTATCCGCGCCCCTAAAATCGAATTGGGAGAGGAAATGGCAATGGCGGTAGCATCTGGGGGAATGCAGCTGATTGAGATTACCTGGAATAGCGATCGCGCTGGAGAATTAATCAGTCAACTACGCTCAGAATTACCAGCCTGTATCATTGGTACTGGCACGTTATTCAATGTCCAACAGCTACAAGAAGCGATCGCATCTGGGGCGCAATTCCTCTTCACACCCCACGTTGACTCAGCAATGATTCAAGCAGCACAAGAAAAAGATATACCTATCATCCCAGGAGCGTTGACTCCTACAGAAATTGTTACCGCTTGGAGTCAGGGCGCTAGTTGTGTAAAAGTGTTTCCCGTACAAGCAGTGGGAGGGGCTGATTACATTAAAAGTTTGCAAGGGCCACTAAGTCAGATTCCCTTAATTCCTACAGGCGGTGTCACTCTGGAAAATGCTAAAGAATTTTTGCAAGCCGGAGCGATCGCTGTCGGTTTGAGCGGTGAATTATTTCCTAAAAAGCTTGTCACAGAGGGAAATTGGCAAGCGATCGCATCTAGGGCAAAAAACCTCATCCAACAGTTAGGTTAAATTAGAATCAAATCATCAAAAATTCACGTCTATTAAAGTAATAGATAGGGAATAAAAGTGAAACCTGATAAGTTTCTCAAGACTTCATGATTTGAGTGTGAGTGTATCTAAAATGAAAAAACTGATTTATCCTGACTGGGTGCATCGCTTAAAAATACTTCTTACTGGTACAGTACTGTCTTTAAGTGTTTTTACTACTGCTGGAACTAGTGAAGTTTGGGCAAATTCCAAAGATCAAGTAATTGCCCAAAAAATCCAGACATTACAAAAATCGGAGCAGCGCTGGATTCAAATTGACCTTTCAAAGCAAAGATTAATAGCTTGGGAAGGTGACAGAGTGGTTTATGGAAGTGCTATTTCCTCCGGCAAAAAAGCTACTCCCACTCTTGTTGGTACTTTTAAAATTCAATCCAAGTTTAAAACTACACGGATGCGGGGAGAAAACTACAATGTTCCTAACGTTCCTCATGCGATGTTTTACCAAGGGAATTACGGTATTCACGGGGCTTACTGGCATAAAAGATTTGGCACGCCAGTGAGCCACGGCTGTGTGAATCTTGCACCTAAACACGCTAAATGGCTATTTGAGTGGGCATCAGTAGGGACACCAATAGTCATCCAGAAATAGTAGGTGAACCAGCCAAAAGGCAATCTATGAAAAATAATTAATAACAACAAATCAAGACAATGGAGTGATTCCCAGCAATATTTTATGCTGGGAATCTTCGGAGTCGGAATTACTGAATTTGAAATAAAATATATAAAAGGGGATTCATAGCAATTTTGGATTTTAAATTTGGTATTTAGGACTAAAAGTCCTTTCCTAAATTTGGTATTATCCAGTTTTCCCCAAAGAAATAAGCGTAAATCCTGACAATTACGGTGTGAAACTCCAAATGCAAATATTAATTCCGGGAAAATTTGCATTGACGCATTTAAATTACAGATTTTTTTTGTAAAAGTTGTTATTAGTCATTAATGAATGACAAATGACCAATGACTAATTGAATGCGGATTAGTTTAGGACTGGTTTGGAAAAGCATTAGCGGATGAATTGCGTAAATCCTTCACAGCAAATTAGTAATCAACCTGGAAATTTATAGTTTCCAGACAATTACTTCACTTCATGATTTTTGCGTACTTTAGAAGGTGAGGCATAATGCAATCCTGGATTCGTAGTGGTGGGATTCGTTCTTCCAAAACTTTTTGTACAGGCGTAGCGCTGATGGTGGTGGCTTTATTTTCTTGGTCAGCACCGTTAGCAGGCGTTCCCGCTTCGGGTTGCTGTAGGCATCGCCATTCTACTACAGCGATCGCTGCGTCAGTTGATGAAAATGGCATCACTGAGTCTAATATCAGGCAAACATCCCAACCTCGCTTAATTGAAATTGACCTGTCAGAACAACGGTTACGTGCATGGGAAGGTAAAAAACTTGTTTATTCATACCGCATTTCTGGAGGGAAGCGATCGACTCCCACACCCATAGGTAGATTTCGGATTAATTCTAAGTATCGCACTCATCGGATGCGAGGCAGGGGCTACAATATTCCTGACGTTCCTTACACAATGTATTTTTACAAAGGCTACGCCATCCACGGCGCTTACTGGCATAATCGTTTTGGCACTCCAGTCAGCCACGGTTGCGTAAATTTACCTGTTAAGCAAGCACGCAATGTTTATAATTGGGCTAGCTATGGGACTTTAGTAGTGGTGCATAAATAATTCGTAATTCGTAATTAAGAGTTGCAATTCTGCCTTTGATATATGGACGGGTGCATTCACGAGTTAAGCACCTGTCTATACATCTTGCTAAACTAAGAACACATCTTCGAAGTATTTAGGAGCTATGAGCTACTCAACTACTAAACTACTTACCCTGGAGGAATTTCTGAAGCTCCCAGAAACAAAGCCTGCAAGTGAATATATTAACGGTGAGATTATTCCTAAGTCAATGCCGAAAGGGAAGCATAGTCGATTGCAGCTAAAACTCTGCAATACTATTAACGAAGTAGCAGAAAGCCAAAAAATCGCTTATGCATTTCCAGAGTTGCGTTGTAGCTTTGATATCCGCTCAATTGTCCCTGATGTAGCGGTTTTTAACTGGTCACGAATTCCATTTGATGTTGATGGGGAAGTTCCCAACGATTTTTTCTTGTGGCCAGATTGGACAATTGAAATACTCTCTCCAGAACAGAGTTCAAACCGGGTAATTGGCAACATTCTTTACTGCTTACAACATGGTTGCCGATTAGGGTGGTTAATTGATCCAACAGATCGCTCAATTTTGGTTTTCCGTTCGGGCCAACAACCAGTATTACTCCAGGGAGAAGATTTTTTGCCTGTATTACCAGAAATTGAACTTGCACTAGCCGTCTATCAAGTTTTTGGATGGTTAAAGATGGATGGCTAGAAATAACTCGCCTCGAATGAGAAGAAGCGTAGGCGTAGCTCGTCGTGGACATTGCTCCATAGCAAATACCAAATTATAGACATAAATCATGTCTATAATAGACATGATCGTGAAGAAAAGAGGTAAGAGAATGAACTGGAGAATTGCAGAAGCGAAACAGAGGTTCTCCGAACTGATTCATGCTGTCACAAAGGAACCGCAACTCATCTACAACCGAAATGAACTGGTGGCTGTTGTTGTTGAAGCTGAGATATTTGAGGAGTTCTTGACATGGCGCAAGCAGCACGAAAAGATTTCTCTAGCTGATGTTTTCAAAGAACTACGCCAGATAGTTGTTGAAGAAGATTATATCCTCGAAGTACCCTCCCGCCAAGACCGTCTTAACCCTTTCGCTGATGCCATCGATGACTTTTCTCTGTGACACTAACATTATCAGCGAATTAGTAAGACTCCAACCTAACTCTGGTGTACTGAAATGGGCAGAAAGAGTTTCCTCTATAGTTTTGAGTGCGATCACCGTTGAAGAAATATTTTACGGATTGACATTCAAGCCCAACCCTAGAATTCAAATATGGTTCGAGAGCTTTTTAGAAAATAACTGTCAAGTATTGCCTATCACAATTGAAATTGCCAAGCGCTCCGGTGAATTGCGAGGTCAACTAAGATTAAGTGGGAAAACACATACCCAAGCAGATATGATGATTGCTGCTACTGCTCAAATTCATCAATTGACTTTAGTAACGCGCAACATCCGGGATTTTGATGGCTGCGGTATCCCACTTTTAAATCCTTTTAGTTAAACGCGCAATAGTTTAACTCAACTGTGCCACAAGTTGATTTTCCAAAAGCGTATCATTGGTTAACAAGTCTTCAACGGTGATTCGCAAAAAACGTTTCTCATCAACTTGAAAGAGAATTTTGATGCGATCGCTTCCAGGATATCCGGGTGGTGTCAGTTGGGCAATTGTCCTCGCGCCTTCTTGATCGTTAAGAGGCTTGACGCTGGTTTCACTATTGTCCAGACGGCGAGTAATTAAGCGATCGCCATCAAAATAAACTTCGGTATTACCTGTATCTGCTCCCAATTCTCCCATAATTAGTTCAATGCTGGGCTGATTTTCCAAAGAAGCACCTAGAACTAATTCCACTGGCTGACTCATTGGATATGCCTGTCCAGCTTTAATTAAAGAATGCCATTTGTGGCGCTGATTGCGGCGATCCCAGTAGCGGATACCATAACTATGATACAGAAAGTCTTTGATTTGTATCCCTTGAGCTAACTGTAATGCACCTTGAGCGATCGCTTCAAAGGGACGTTCGCAACGGATTTTTTCTGGCTCAAAATACTGTTTTATCCATGTCTGCACTGCTGGTAATTGCACGGTTCCACCAACTAACAAAACTGCATTAATATCAGGAAGTTCTATCCCTTGGCGCTTTGCTTGCTGCAACAGTGTCGTCATCGACTCATCCAATAACTCAAAAAATGCGTGTTCTTTGAGGATATTATCAAAAGTGTCGCGGTTTAATTCCAATTCATAACTTTCAAATGTTTCATCATCAAAATAAACTTCACTAGCTTGGTTTTGGGTTGATAGCTGAATTTTTACTCGTTCTGCCAATCGTGTTGTCAAGGGACTTACCGCCAACTCTTGAGTTTTGGCAAAGTAATCTACCAACCAATTATCAATATCAGTACCACCCAAATTTTGCCCAGCTTTCGCCAAGACACGGGCAGTTTTAACTTTTTGTTTTGAATCTTCAGCCAGAGACTTATTACCCCACTTGAGGAGAAATCCCAACGGCTTTGTAGTTGCTTGCACGCCTTGATCCAACCGGACAAGGGACAAATCTAAAGTTCCACCCCCGAAGTCAATTACCAAGAGAATTTCTTGATCTGCTAAACCATAACCCAAGGCTGCGGCTGTGGGTTCATCCAGCATTCGCACTTGTTCAACGGGAAGGGATTGGCAAACGTTTCCCAACCAGTGACGATAGGCTTCAAAACTGTCTACGGGTACGGTTAACACTAGAGAATCTAACCCACCTTGTAGGGGTGCTAGTTCTTCAATTACTTTGGTGAGGAACCATTGCCCTACTTGTTCAAAGGTGACAATTTGTCCATCTAGTTCGGGTAAGAAACCTTGAATATCTGCACCAATACCGCGTTTGAAGCTGCGGAAAAATCGCGTTTCGCCTTTGAGGTCAAGACCGCGATCGCGTACTTGTTGCCCGACTAAGACTTGATTTTGACTTGCGTCTTCCACATAAACCAAGCTGGGAATCAGTGGCGGATTGAGACTTTGTTTGATTGATAAGCCTGGTAGAGTCAGGGTTTCTGGCTGTTGGGTTACTGGGTTCCAACGAGCAATGACTGTGTTGCTAGTACCAAAATCGATTGCGATCGCCATATTTTATATTTATTCTCTCGCACGAAGATGCCAAAGCTGCTTTATTTGTGATTATTCTCTATAAGCTACCAAGAATCCAAATGCGCCCATAGACTTGCTGCTTTGCATTCCAAGCCAGATATCGATTCAGTATGTTGCAGCGAAGTGTTAGCACAGTTAGACAATTGTGACGTTGAGAGTCGCGCCACTCAAGAGTTATTGCAAATATTTATTAATTAATACCTCCACTTTTCCTTTTCGAGAAGAACTGCGTTCGCACTTAAATTGGTGCAATGTTCAAAGATGTCTGCACGTCTTCTAAGGGTGTTTCCCATAATCTGTTCCATTCGATACCAAACAAAGGTTTTGCCCGTTTTCCCATCATCCAGCCTTGCGTCAACCCATCCATAATCTGCTCACAGAGTTCGACTTCGTACATTGCGGTTTTGAGCAAGTTCTTAGCAAGCAGGGCTAGAAATAAACGGTCTGGAGCAAGCTGTGCGATATAAAAAGCTTCTAGTTGAACCTCACCCGGTTTATCAGTATCACACCCTGTAACGACGTGCCAGATGTCATGAGTTTCACCAATGTGAGTACCCAAAAACATAAAGGGATCGTTTACAATCTCGTTAATAGGTGGTGGATTTAATCCTTTTCTAATCATGTGATCCGCATACAGATAGCCCAGTGTATGGTTCGGTAATTGATGCAGTTGCTGTAAATCGATTTTTCCTAGCAAGGGGCGGTCTACAAAAGCTTGTTTGCCTTGGGGAGTCAGGCTTAGAAATGCCACAATTTTTTGGAGCGTAGCTGGATCATTCAGAAAACGGGAAAGCTTACCAATGGCAGCGAAATCTCCATAAGGAGATTTCACCAATTCTAGAAAGCTCTCCAGAATTGCCGTTTCTTGAGACTGATTGATGGTTTCTATCATGGGTTATTAATTAATTATTGAAAAATTAATATAGCTAGCTATTTTATGGAAAGTATACACCCACAAGAGGGCAATAATCTTTACCTTTACTTCCAATATGGGCAAACGTGAAGCGTTGATCTGTCAATAAAACAACGTAAGTGACCAAAAAGCTGATTATTTCGTTCACCAATCCAGGCGATTAACCCAGATTTATGAATAAGACACATAGTAAACCTACTTAGGTAGATTATATTGTTAAACTTCCTGAGCGATCGCTGGAGGAGTTTTGTCGATGGGTATACCGCTTCATGGGCAATGCTCAGTTCATCTATCCTCAACATCTAGCTGAACAACACCAGAAATTTGCTCGTGCATTAATAGATCGGTATTCTTCCAAAGCTATATAAATCAGAATTTTATTACAGAAACTACCACTAACCCGGAACTCCAGGTTAGTGGTAGTTCACGCTCAATCTTCATGCCTTAACTGCCATACTGCACCGCAAGCGGCCCCAGCCCCAGCTAACAATCCGGTACTCATTCCTTGGATAGTTTTTTGGATCGGATCTTGAGTTAGACAGTCACTTGTAACCTTACTGTCTTCTAAGCAGAGATTACTTTCTGCCCAAGCAGCAGTACCTCCCAAAATTACACCAGTTATACTACAGGAAATAACTAGCAGCAAAAGGCGTTGAGTTTTTCTCACCATAGATAGATGTGTTAAAGATTTAGAGATAGTGATTTACTTTCAATTACTTTACACATACTTGCTAGCAAATGTCAGCTGGTTTCAAAACCGAAACAGGTCAAAGTTGATTTTGCCTGTATTTGTATTAAAGATACAAATTGGATTGAATCAATCGCATAAATTATATTTTTACCTCTTCTGAGGCACTAATACTGGTATTTTATGGGCATCGGCTACGGATTTGGCATGTTGCCCAACAGTCACAACATTGAACTGACTGGATATAATTTCCAAACTTTTGTTCACTATTGCCAGCTTCTTGTAGGTGGGGAGACTCATTCCAGGGAAGAATGATAACTCTGGCACATCTTCTTGACTTACAAAGTCTGTAGGATGGAATAACAAAGAAGGCTGCACACGTGTAAGTTTACACAACCATAGGGCAATTCGGAGATATAGTAACGCCGCTTCCGAAGAAAATGTACTGATATACATTATGTAACTGAAGTGAATTGGTACCTTGAAAATGGGCATGGTGGTGACAGGAATTTCAGTCAATTTATCCTTACCCATCTTCCACTGGTAAGGCTTTAAAGGCTGCAAACCGTCTTTTAAACCGCCAAACAAGGCTTCGCGTTTTTTACGTTCTTCCTTGCTCAGTTTACAAGTCATTAAATAATAAGCTCGTGCTATGGGCCCCAAAAATGTGGGAAAAGTCGAAGCATCATATTCGTATCCCCGTCGTGCTAAGACTTTCAATACCGCAGGCGAAAAACTGTATCCAGGTCCCCGAAAGCCGATAGGATGTTGATGCGTAACGCGCTTGATATGTTGTTCGGCTAACGCCACTTCTTGTTCAATTTCATCCTCTGAATATAGGTGTAGCCAGGGATCGTGGTAAAATGAATGATTACCTATTTCGTGACCAGCGTTAGCGATCGCTTGTAATGCCTTAGTGTTCTTTTCCAAGGCTGCATCCTGACCCACAATGAAGACCGTGATTGTCACATCCCACTGCTGAAAAATATCTAAGAAACGAGGGACTGCAATATCTAAATAAGAGGGAAAAGTCTCCCAACCAGGAGCGCCCTGATTTTTTAGAAATGACCAAACATTATCCAAGTCTAAAGAAAGACTGGCTATTGGTTTGTTTCCTCGTCGCTTTGTTTTCATTATGAGTTTAAGTATTTGGATAATTTTAAGCGTAAATTAAGTTTTAGGAAGACAGATTTAATCACCTGCAACTTTATTCCTTAGAAGTGACTACGACGCGCTATTAGACACCGCACCAGCTACAGAGATTATAAATTAGATCAGCATATTTTCTAGATTATGATGCTCAATTTATATCATTAGTTTCCATAAAAAGCGATTATACAAAAAATTTTCAACATCCTAGATATTGATTTGCTGCCTTTGAGTCAAACACATTGCAATTCCCTTTTCGTAGTAAGCTGCCTCATTAATAAAAATCGGCCAAACGGTAGATGCACCCTCATAAACAATTGTTTTATCATGAAAGGTTATAAACATTGGATCTCCTGGGTTCAAAGCTTGGTAATCCTTGTCCTGAAGCTCTGGATGAATCATCGCAAACATTTTACCATCCTGTTGTTTTGGATAGTCCACAACTGATAAATGGTCATAGAGAATCAACGTTTCATTAGTTGATGCAATTTTACCTTGATTAAACTGTTCTAGATAGTCGAGAACCGCATAAACAAGTTCTTCTGTTTGTTGGAACAACGTCGCTTTTAAGATACCTTGGGCAATAGGGCCAACCTCGATCGCAAAGCCTAATTCGCACAGGGAATTTACAAATGGATTTTCTGTAATTGATTTAAAAGAGCAGCGATAAATCCTCACCAAAGGGCTAATCTGACTCAGATAAGCAGCCAATTGCAAGTTTAAAGGATGACTGTTTACCAAAATAATTGTCAAACCCATATTAGCTGTGCTGCTGTGCAAATCTAAAATAAAATCTGCTTGTTGATCTCTGTTTGATCCTAGAGTGTTTTGAATTGATTTAGCTTGCAATTCTTCGTAACTATTAAGAGTTGGATCTTGTAAATCTTGCTGGAGAAAACAGCGATTTAAATCCTTTTCTACATATCGCCTCCCGGCGGCAAAAGCGTTAAGATTTGCTAACAAAGTAACTGTCTCAAAACTTTGTCTAGTAATCAAGTCGGGAAATTGAGCAAATTTTTGGATTAAATAGGCCCCAGTAAACTCATTGCCATGAGTTCCACCAACAATTGCAACTCGATTAATTTGGTTCACAATTACACCAACTCCAGAATGCAGCCTCTCAATCAAGAGGAAGGGGCAGGGGAGCAAAGAGAAATGTTTAGTAATTTTTACTACTAAAATAGCTCGAAATACACTTGTTTGTTTCTCTCCCCCTGCTCCCCTGCCTCTTTTTCAATGTACATTATGAAGCATTCAGGGTGCCGATGCGATCGCGCCCAGATGGTTCATAAAGATAAGACATATCAGGCCCATCAGGAATAATCCCACCGGGATTGAGTGGGAATAGGTTCCCGTAGTAGTCACGCTTCACACTCTCGACATCGCAGGTATCAGCTACACCGGGAAGCTGATATAAATCGCGTAAGTAAGCTCCCAAGTTGTGATAGTCTCGAATTCGCTGCCTATTGCACTTAAACAACCCGTAGTAGGCACTATCAAACCTAAACAACGTCGTGAATAAACGGACATCTGCAAGGGTGAGATTGTCTCCACACAAATATCGACTAGTTTGCAATGCAATGTCAATCTCATCGAGAGTCGCAAACAGTTCATTACAAGCTTGATTGTATGCTTCTTGGGTTTGGGCAAAACCGCAGCGATACACACCGTTATTTACCGCGTGATAAATTTTCTCATTCCACCAGTCAATTTTCTCTTTGAGTACTTCTGGGTAAAGATTCAGTGTGGGATTGTTGGCGAACTCGTTAAATTCCGAGTTCAACATGACGATAATCTCTGAACTCTCATTATTAACGATAGTTTTTGTTTGGTTGTCCCATAAAATTGGAACTGTTGAGCGTCCACTGTAACCAGGTTCTGCCAGTTGATAAAATTCAGCTAGTGTACGACAACCTTCTTCTTCCTCGTTAAATATCCAACCGCCTTCAATGGGAGAAGGAGAGACAATACATACTGATATTACCGCTTCGAGCTTTTTGAGCGATCGCACAACCAGGGTTCGATGCGCCCAAGGACAACCCAACCCAACATAGAGTTTGTAGCGCCCTGCTGCTGGTGGGTGTGGATTTCCTTCTTCTATACCAATGAACTTGCGAAACTGGCTATTAGGACGAATATATGCTCCCGACTGATTGCTAGGAGCAAGCTTTGACATCATTATCTGCCACATAGTCGTCCAGACAAATTTTCCCAGCCAGATGATGAGCTTCGGAGGGAGTGTCCTCCCCTTTTTCTTTGGGAGATTTTTTTCGTCATCCATCGGAGTCGAGTTGCTCATGGTGACAATCTTGCTTTGGGAATTCTTACAAGCTAATCGTATCAAACTTGCGATCGCTTTACTACATCTATAACCAAGGAGGTATTGCTTTTCTAAAAAGCTGCTTACTTTCCAGACTTTAATGTCTGTATCTGCTGTAATAAATTGCCAATTAATTTACTAAAAGGCTTAATGAGGATTTAGTTTCAACGACAATTATTTACGCTTACTTAATCTCTGATAGATGCCTTTTCCCTAAGAAACGTATCAAATGTAAACCTATCGGGCAGTGAAGTTTGTGCGCCTGCTTTTGTCGTCGCTAAAGCACCTGCTGCTGCACCCCAAACAACTGCTTGATGTAAAGAAAGTCCTGCAAAAAGTGCCGCCGTTAAACCACCATTAAAAGCATCGCCAGCTGCTACTGTATCAACTGCATGAACCAGAAATGCGGGGACAAAAAACTTTTCCTCAGCAGTGGCACAAAAAACACCTTTAGCACCCAGTTTAACGATCGCACATTTCACACCCCGTTGTAATAAAACTTCAGCAGCCTTTGCCGCAAGTTCTTCTCCATCCACAGGAAAACCCACTAACTGCGCGGCTTCAACTTCATTCGGTGTAATAATGTCCACTAATGGGTAAAGTTCGTCTGGGAAATCAGATTGTGCGGGTGCTGGATCGAGAATTACCCTGATTTTGGCTTTTTTTGCAGCTTTAGCGGCTGCAATCACGGCAGTAATCGGAATTTCTAATTGTAAAAGCAGTGCTGTTGCTTCTGGTAATAACTGGGACAATCGTTCTACATCTTCTTGATTTACACGCCCATTTGCACCAGGAATTACAATAATTTGATTTTCCCCAGCATGATTTACGGCGATAATGGCAACTCCAGAACTAACAGTTTCATCCACAAAAATATTATCAATCTGCACACCAGATGATTGCAAATTGTTGACAAGTTCCACACCAAAATCATCTGCACCGACACGCCCCACAATTTGGGTAGGAATTCCCAGTTTTGCTAATGCTACAGCTTGATTCGCTCCTTTACCTCCTGAAACTTTAAAAAATTTTTCTCCTAGCAACGTTTCTCCTGGGACTGGCAATCGGGGTGTTGTTGCTACTAAGTCTATATTGATGCTGCCAAAGACGATAATGCTCATTTTTGTTGATCTTTAAAGCTATTTTGCCTGGGAAGACACGCCCTAACTCTCGGTTTTAATAGGTTAGGGGGCAATGATTGCCGGATTTTGGCGTAAAGGGAAAAGGGGAAAAAATCTTATATATCGAGTCTTCCAATCATTTTCCCCTTAGTTTTTCCCTTGAACCGAGCAGTATTGGGTTATACCATTTCACGAAATTATTGATACATACAAATAAATCACTATTCTTGCTCCCCCTGCAAGAATCTGTATCAATCTTAAAGTGAAACGGTATTAGGGGGATTTAGCTTTCAGTTTTTCAGTGTGTAAATCCTGAAGTATTAGGTTTTACTTGTCATTGCAAATATCGATTTTGCTATTACAGAGCAAAATAGTCTCAGTCATTTAACTCCATCAATTCTTTTGTTTTCAAAGCAGCTGCTACAGGCTGAGAACATTCTCGAATCTGAGGAGAGATAGAGCAAATCGCATCTGTAGTTGTTTCAAAACAATTTGATAATCCAATTGTTTTTAACAACCCTGTTCGTTCCAATAGTTGTTTGACTTCGGGTTGTAAGCCTGTGAGAATTAAGCGGCAATTGTGCCGTTCCAAGTCATGGTAAATATCCTCTAAAGCTACTAATCCAGTTGTGTCCATATTTGGTACAAAGCGCAACCGGAGAATTAAATACTTCACTTCCGGTTCATCGCGGAGGAAGGTAGCAAAGCGTTCAGCAGCACCAAAAAATACGGGGCCATCTACGCGATAAACCGCAATTTCCTTACCTAATTCCAGAGGAGTACCAGGGGGAAATACTTCGGTTTCAGGTATTTTAACTAGACTTAAATCGCTCATCCGTTTGATGAACAATGCTCCGGCTGCAATTAATCCTACTTCTACAGCGAGAACTAAATCAAACAAGATTGTTACTAGCCAGGTGAGAATCATCACCGCAAAGTCGGAGTAGGTAGCACGCATCAATAAACCAATGGCTTCCCACTCAATCATCCGTACACTAACTACCATGAGAATGCCAGCAAGTGCTGCTAAGGGAATCTGTGCTGCTAGGGGTGCTAAAGTCAAAACAATAATAGCTAAAGCAACGCCGTGAATTACCCCAGATAGTCGGGTTTTGCCGCCAGAACGGACATTGACAGCAGTCCGAGCGATCGCACCTGTTGCCGGGATGCCGCCAAAAAATGGGATAATAATATTTGCCAATCCTTGACCAATTAATTCGCGATCGCTATTGTGTTTTTCGCTCACTGTCATCCCATCAGCCACTACCGCCGACAGTAACGATTCAATACTTCCCAGTGCAGCCAAAGCCAAAGCTGGATTAATCAGTTCTCGAATCACACTAAAATCATTCCAGTGGGGAATGCCTTGGGGCATTGGTAAAGATTGCGGAATACTCCCAATTGTGGGTACATCCAGATGAAAATAAGTTGCTATCCCTGTTGCCAACACCAACCCCACTAAAGAACCCGGTATTGTCGTATTAATCCTGGGCCATAAAATATTGGCTGCCATTACCACAATTGCTAACCCAACAGCAGCCCAATTTAGAGCTTCTACATGAGTTAAACTTTGCCAAAGCCCTGGCAAAAAGTGTTCACTACGTGGTAATTGTAAACCAAAGAAATTATTTAATTGACCGCAAAATATAATCACGGCAATACCATTGGTAAAGCCTGCCGTCACTGGATAGGGAATAAACTTCACTAGCTGTCCAAGTTTGGCAACCCCCAAGGCAATCTGGATAATTCCAGCCATCACCCCAGCAATCCAAACTTTCTCAAGGCCGTACTTGGCGACAATTCCCACCAGAACCACAGCCATTGCACCTGTCGGCCCTGTAATCTGTACTGGCGAACCGCCAAAAATTGCCGCGACAATTCCCGCCACAATAGCGGTATAAAGTCCCGCCTTTGGTTCCACACCACTCGCTACCGCAAAGGCTAAAGCCAAAGGCAATGCTACCACTGCTGCTGTTAGTCCACCCGTTAAATCGCCACGCAGTCCACTAAACCAGCGATTCAGACGTAAAAACTGTGGTTCTTCGAGGATATTAGAGATTGCCATATTCAGTTTTAACTCTTATAAACAATTTTTTCTGCACACATAGATGTGATATAATATGTGGCAAATTAAGCATAATACCCAAAATCATAAAGAGCCACGGGTAAAAGCCCCTTTATTATAGACATCTCAGAAAAAAGTCAAAATTATATTGTCATTAGTTTGTAGGGTGCAGTCTTGAAGAATCCACCCATTTTGGTTTCTCGGCAGTGGATAAGATGAGAACCGTAGTTTTGTAGGTTGGGTGCAGCGTTAGCGTAACCCAACATAAAATTTGGTGGTAATGTTGGGTTGCGGTTCACTCCACCCAACCTAATATCTTTTAAAAACTCTAGGTTTCAACATAGATGAGGTTTAGCACCCCCATTCGTCTCGCCGCCAAATTTTGTTGTGGCGGCGAGACGAATGGGGACGAGTGCACCTCGAATTCGCTCGGTGAGCGTAGTCGAACCGTGAGCCAAATTGTCGCTTTGCGTCTACATCAATTGTCTCTACCTCCAAATCAGGGTTTCGGCTATTGTTTGCGTAAGTCCTTAGTCTGTCTGCATTAAACCTTCAATCTTCAGATTCAGGACTCAAGACTTTGTTCTGTGGTAATATCAACTGCACGAAACCGCAAAAAGCCGTGGCTACTGTATTAAAATCTCATCGGGCATCAAGAAGGCGTAAACATTCAACGCATCCTCTCCAGCGCTTGCTTGAGTATGGACACCAGTATCGTAAACAAATTTGGCTGGCGACTACTTATTCTACCCTCAATAAATTTTTCGACTTGGCACCACCAGGCTTAATTGGCGTGGCAGTGGATGTAGTCGTTAAACAGCAGGATTCTATAATTGCCCAGTTAGGGGTACGCGATGTCTTTCAACAATTTTTGATTATTTCCTTCCTGACTGTCATCATTTGGATACTAGAATCTGTTTTTGAATACGCCTACGCTCGACTTTGGCGGAATTTAGCTCAGAATATTCAGCATGACTTGCGTTTGGATGCCTACAAACATTTGCAAGAATTGGAATTAGCTTATTTTGAAGAACGCAGCACTGGTGGTTTAATGTCTATCCTCAGTGATGATATTAACCAATTAGAGCGGTTTTTGGATGGAGGAGCAAATGATATTATCCAAGTTTCTGCAACTGTTCTAATTATTGGCGCTGCTTTCTTTATTTTGGCTCCTAGTGTAGCGTGGATGGCTTTGTCACCAATGCCATTTATCCTCTGGGGTTCTTTTGCTTACCAACGACTGCTTGCACCTCGCTATGCTGATGTCCGGGAAAAGGTAGGTTTCCTCAATTCGCGTTTGTCAAACAATATTAGTGGAATAACTACCATTAAAAGTTTCACTGCCGAAACTTATGAAGCCTCTCGTTTGGAATTAGATAGTGATGCTTATCGCCGCAGTAATGCCAAAGCAATTACTCTTTCTGCTGCTTTTGTACCGTTAATTCGGATGCTGATTTTGGTAGGTTTCACGGCATTACTCTTATATGGTGGCATGGCAGCAGTTTCTGGAGAAATGTCTGTAGGTACTTATAGCGTATTAGTATTTTTAATCCAGCGCTTGCTGTGGCCTTTAACTAGATTAGGCGAAACATTTGACCAATATCAACGGGCAATGGCTTCTACTAATCGAGTCATGAATTTGTTAGATACTCCTATCGCCATTCATACAGGTGATGTGGCGTTACCTGTGAATGAAGTTCGCGGTGAAGTGCAATTTAAAAATGTTTATTTTGCCTATAAAGATAGATTTCCAGTAATTAAAAATCTGTCTTTGGATATTCCGGCGGGGAAAACCATTGCAATTGTCGGTTCAACAGGTTCAGGTAAAAGCACTTTAGTCAAACTTTTGTTGCGGTTATATGAAGTGCAAACCGGAAGCATTACTCTTGATGGCATTGATTTGCAAAGTTTAAATTTGCAAGATTTACGGCGCTGCATTGGTTTGGTGAGTCAAGATGTCTTTCTATTTCATGGCACTGTAGCAGAGAATATTGCTTATGGTAGCTTTGAGAACACAGAGCAAGAAATTATCACGGCGGCGAAGATAGCCGAGGCGCACGAATTTATTATTAACTTGCCCCAAGGTTATGAGACAATTGTCGGGGAAAGAGGACAAAAGTTATCTGGTGGACAAAGACAACGGATTGCGATCGCACGGGCAGTCTTAAAAAATCCCCCCATTCTGATTTTAGACGAAGCGACCTCAGCAGTAGATAATGAGACAGAAGCGGCAATCCAGCGATCGCTAGAACGGATTACAGTAGATAGAACTACAATTGCGATCGCTCATCGTCTTTCCACCATCCGCAATGCCGATTGCATTTATGTCATGGAACATGGGAAATTAGTAGAGTCGGGCACTCATGAGCAATTGCTGGAGAAAGACGGTATTTATTCTGGCCTCTGGCGTGTACAGTCAGGCTTAAGATAACTTTCCCCCTTCTTTGTGTTTTAATTACGAATTACAAATTATTTATGTTTTTTGGCAATAATCAACCAGAATCAGGTGATAACAAGTGGCGTGTCCAGTTGGATAGGTTTGTCAAAGCAAATCAGCAAGAATTGGCGGCGCTGTTTTGGGGATTGTGGTTAGCAAATGGTGATAGTCAAGGTACTGTTGGTATTGATTTGCAACCAACGCCACATTTTGTTTATTGTCCGAAAGAACAGATTGAGAATTTAAATATTAAAGTTGAGAATCGGCTGCAAGAAATTTTGGGAATTGTTGAGAATCATAAGCCGGAAATAGAAGTTGTGATGATTGGCATTGGTAAAGGTGAAATTAAGTTAATTCAGTTTGCACCGGAACCAGCACCACCGATTTGTTTTGAGCAATCTGGGAAGGATGTGGATGGGTTATTAGATGTGCTAGAAGAGAGGATGAGGGGGGAGATTGTTTTTTAACGCAAAGGGACGCGGAGGGAAGCGCAGAGGTACGCGAAGGAAGATAAGAACTCTGCGCTTGTTGTTTAGTTGATTGCTTTGTGGAAATCTGGGTAAGTTAGATTTTCGGCGCAATGCCAGATGATTTTAAACACAGCTTCGTAGCGATAAGAATTGTTCTTGTAGAACTGTTTACCTAGATAGTCTTTTAGGGTTGTGACTACTTGTGGTAAATGTTCGCTTTGGAGGATTTTTGTCAAACTATCAGCTATATCCAAGAGATCAAGATCCTGAGAGGTTTGAATGGATCTGATAAAAACAGCGATTAGTTTATTTAGCTTCTCTGTTTTTAATTTTCTACTTAGGTTAAATTTTTGTAAAATACGAGCAGCACTTGTAAAAATTGATTCATCCTTTGTAGTGTTCAATAGCCGAATTAGAGTCTCAAATGCCTGTTGATTATTGGAGTCTATTTTCAGCAAGATAAAGAGCGCACTTAGAGATGTATGCTCATCTTTTAATTTAACTATTTTCCACATAGCTTTAATTATTTGCTGCTGGTAGTCATTAGTTTGCGCTAGTATGTCGGCCACATAAAAATATACGTATTCCTCCTCAGCAGTTTCAAATATCTTAGATAAGGTACTAAGTGCCATCCTGTTACCTGAATCGAATTCTGCTAGACGTAAAGCAGCCTTACAACGGAAAAATTCATTCTGAGTTGTTTTAATTCTCTCTGTTAAAATAGTGATTGCAGCTTTGTTACCTGGATCAATTACCATCAGATATCTAATAGACATATCGAGTAAATATGTATTCTCGGTAGTTTCGAGAATCTGCACTAAAGTATTTAATGCTATTGGATTACCTGGATCGATATCCCACAAAGCCTTAGCTGCATCTGAACAAATCACGTCATCTTTGTATTTTTGGATGAAATCAATCAGGGTAGCGATCGCAATTTGATTGCCATAAGCTATGTTTCCTAAAGCTATAATCGCACCTTGATATATGTCTTCTAAAAGCAACCAGTAATTTGTAATCTCATCAGGCTCCATCTTGATAAATTGGATTAAAGTACTGATTACAGTTTCATTTTTGTAGCCAATTTGCGCCAAGCTACAAATTTCACTCCAAGGGATAATTTTAGCTTGCTTCATTAGCAGTAATAAAGCAGCGATCGCACTTTTATTACCCGGATCGAGTGTTCCTAACTTCTCGGCTGCAACTCGGAGAATTGAACGACTTTCTGTAGTATGAACCAAATGGACAAAAGCAGCAATAACCCGTTTTCTGTCGGTTAATTCCAGGGTTTTTCTAGCTGTCTTCACTAATGCTTTTGGTAATATCTGCCAATCTTGTTTATCTTGCCGAAAATAGGCATAACTCCATTTGAGTAGCTGTTCTACAATTGCATCAGCCAAACTACATTCTGGGAACTGGGATAAAGCCTCAGCCGCCAAAAAATAAGCGCGATACCGATAAAAATCGCCGCAGCCGTCATCAAAATCTATTAAAGCTTGAATAAAATCTTCTTTCTGCTGCTTATCTACATCCTTTTGGCTGAACCAGTGGAGAATCTCTGCTTTCCACTCCGGCTCAAAGATGCGGTAAGTGCCTTGATTTAAATTGCTGCGATCGTGGTTAAAGAAATACTGCCAATCATGCATTGCCTCCTATCCACTGCGAGATGTGGGACGAAAGGGACTTAAAATGAATCTTGCTACATCAGTTTGCTTTCTGTCAAGTCTAAACGTAATGAGGAACTGTAAAGTTTTCCGTCTTATGACTCAAAACAAGCCGCAGGCGAAATATGAAAAAACTCCGTAAATTTGCTAATGTGATTAACTGTTAGCTTGCGCTGTCCACTCAAGACTTCAGCTACAATAGACTCGGTTTGAAAGATAGGAATTAAATCTTTTTGTCGGAAACCAAATTCGGCTATCAACGCTTGAAGTAATTCTACACCATGAATATCAGGTATTGAATAATATTTTTGTTCGTATTCGTAAACCAGAGTACCTAAAACATTGAGATAGTCTTGTTCATCTGGTGTTAATTCCCCTTTATCAATCAAGGAATCGATTACTTCTTGCGTAGCCAGGAATTCTTCCTCGGAAGTTATGGGACGAGGAGGAAATGATTTTGCCCAACTGACTTTTAGAAAAACGGTATTCACACGGGAGAAAATACTCTTATCGGGGAAACTTAATAAATGTGAAGGGTACTAAAGTACCTGTGTTGTTTTTCCTCCCTGGTTAAAAGCCAGAAGGTTCTTAAACTTCCGTGAGGTTTTATGAAAGAGATAAAAAATAAAATTACGAATAAATTAGAACGACTATTAGAACGATCGCTAGTACCTCGTTTGGTACGCTGGGGAGAATATCTAGAAACCAAAATCAGGCGATATAAGCATCAAGAACTTAAGAGTAAATTAAAATTTTGTGGTTCTGGTCTACGATTTAAGCGAGATATTACAATCGACCATCCACAAAATGTATCTCTGGGAAATAAAGTCTACATCGGCCCGAATGTTTTATTAGATGGACGTGGTGGAATCACAATTGGAGACAACACCACACTTGGATTTAATGTTGTTATCCTCTCTGCAAATCACGACTATCAAAGTAATGATTTGCCTTATGAACATAATGTCTACATCCATAAACCTGTTGTCATCGGTCGCAATGTTTGGATTGGCGGAAATGTCCTAATTATTCCGGGAGTTACTATTGGAGATGGTGCAATTGTAGCGGCTGGTACTGTTGTAACTGCTAATATTGAACCTTTAGCAATTGTTGGAAATCAACCGATGAGAACAATTAAATACCGTGACAAAGAACATTATGAACAACTCGCTAACAAGCAAGAAAATCAGGATATCTCGTAATTATTACACGATAGTAGGGTGGGGATTTTACTGCCCACCCTACTTACCTAAACTAAAGCTGGCGTATTTGCAGGCTTGACTTGAGGTATAGCAACCATCCGCATTCCGGCTGGTGTAGCGACAGTTAATCCACGGCGTACAGGACGCACAGGACGTTTATTAACTAGCGATACTTGAAAGTCAGATAGAACAGTTGCTAAGACAATTTTCATTTCATACTGGGCAAATGCCATTCCAATACAGCGACGATTACCGCCACCAAAGGGTAAATATTCATAAGGTGAATATTGTCTTTCTAAAAAGCGTTCTGGTTTAAACTGCTTGGGTTGTGGATAAACTTCTTCTCGATGATGCGCTAAATAAATACTGGGGACTATTGCCGTTCCCTCTCGCAGTTCGTAGCCCATAATTGTAATTGGAGTTTTCACAATCCGGGGGAAAGC
This sequence comes from Nostoc sp. UCD121, assembly GCF_014222285.1. Lineage (GTDB taxonomy): Bacteria > Cyanobacteriota > Cyanobacteriia > Cyanobacteriales > Nostocaceae > Nostoc. The sequence continues at coordinate 16,497 of NZ_JACKZS010000043.1, read as the reverse complement.
AGTCATTACAATTGGGTAAATTCGTAGTGTTTCTTGGCAAACTGCTGTCAAATAGGGCAATTTACCTACACTACTCAAATCGTGGTTAACTCCAATGGTGTTGAGTTCCTTTAGTAAATTCTCACGCACCTCTGGTAAACGATCAATCCAGTAAAAAGCCCATGTCAATGCCGAAGCAGTAGTTTCATGTCCCGCAACTAGCAGTGTCATTAACTCGTCGTGTAATTCTTCATCTGACATCCCTTGACCATCGTCGTAACGAGCCGCCATCATCAAACTTAGGATATCTTGGCGATTTTGATCTGCTTGGGCCCGACGTTCTCGAAGTAAAGCATAAATCAGTCGATCAATTTTTTGCTGTTGTTGCAGAACCCAACCCCACGGACTCCATGCACCGAAATCTTTTTGCATGAACTGGAAAAAGAAGGCGCTGGACATTATGGGCGAAGTGATGAAGTCTAATAAGTCACTTAGCGATCGCCTTAGTTCTTCAAAAAGCTCTCCCTCGTTCAAACCAAAGACAACCCGTAAGATAACACGCAAAGTAATTTCTTGCATCGACTCACGGATATTAAAAGGCTTGCCAATTTTCCATTCATGACTCACCTGTTGGGTTATTTTCCGAATATCTTCACCATAAGCCCGCATCCTTTCGCCATGAAAGGGGGGAGCTAAGAGTTGCCGTTGCCGTTGGTGGCGATCGCCATCTGATAACATAAAGGAGCGATCGCCAAGTAAAAATCTTAGCCCTGTGTTTCCCCTCCCAACCTCAAAATGGCTCGAATCCGCAGTAAAAATCTGCTCAAGCGCTTGGGGTTGACTAAAATACACAAGATGGTTATCAGAGCTACTACTCCTGATGGTGAAAGTGTCACCATAGGTTTTGGCAAAATCATCGACATATTTCACTGGCTGACTAATAAACTTGATCATCCGTAACCATCGCGGCATTTGAGGCCCATCAGGCAGATTGTAAGTTGCTGTCATAGGAGTTTGTAAATTTGATGGCTTCTGAATTTTATTGTTACGACTTTTCATGTTATTTAGGGTTACAGAAAGCGGTATATTCATGATTGGGGACTGGAGACTGAGAACTGAAAAGAGAATAATAAAAACTCTTGTACAGACGCGATTAATCGCGTCTCTATTCCTAACTCAGCACTCCTAACTCAGCACGGGCTAAACGCCCCGCTACCGCTAACACGAGGCAGCATCGGAAGCAAGCAGTGCCAAAAATCATCGCTATTCTCAACGGTAAAGGAGGAGTCGGCAAAACGACTACCGCAGTCAATCTGGCTGCAAACTTTGCGAAGAAAAAAAAGGTGTTGCTGATTGATGCAGATATTCAAGGTTCTGCCAGTTGGTGGTTTGGGCGCAGTCAGCAGGGAATGGGATTTGATTTATCTCAAGAAACAGATCCCAAGCTTTTAAGTGATTTAGGAAAGATAACAGGTTACGATTTAGTAGTGGTGGATACGCCTCCCGCACTGCGCTCTGAAGCATTAGTGGCGGTAGTTGCGATCGCAGATTATCTAGTTTTGCCTACACCCCCATCCGCAATGGATTTAGCTATCCTCGTGGAAACAGTCAAGGAAGCCGTCATCCCCGTGGGAACCCCCCATCGGGTACTGCTTACTAAAGTCGATACGCGCAGTATTGGGGAAGCGCTAGAAGCAAAAAACACTCTCACTAGATTAGGTATTCCTGCTTTTAATACCTTTATCCGTGCTTATAAGGCTCATGAACGAGCGGCGCTTGAGGGTGTAGCGATCGCTCAATGGCGAGGAAGTAATGCACGAGAGGCGGAGTTAGACTACCGTCGTGCAGCTGATGAATTACAGCGTGATTGGAGAAAATAATAATGGCTAGGAAACAAAGTCTCTCTGACTTACTACAAGAAGAGGCACAAAAATTTACACCCCCAGAAGGTGAATCTGCGATCGAAGTTACAGCACAAGCAATTACAGAAGAACAGGCTTCATCTGATGAAGAATCCTCAGCACAAACATCTGAGCCAAATTCTACTAAGCGCACAAGCCCAACTAAAGCTGATTTAGAAGCAACTGTCAAAGAATTAACAAGTAATCTCGAAAAAAGCCATAAAAAGGAAGCATCTTTAGGGCAAGAAATTGCTGATTTGCAATCAAAATTATCTAAACAACAAACATTAGCATCGGAACACAAATTATTAGCACAACAAGTAACAAAAGAACTTGAAGAAACCAAAAAAACAGCACTGCAACTTGCAGAAGCAAATTCCAAGCTTATAGAAGAAATTAATGCTTTAAAACAAACAGCAGAAGATAATTCTAAAAAACTTGTTGTCAAAGAAAGTACTGCTATCAAACCAGTCAAAGACCATTACAATCCACTTAACTATAAAAAATCACATCGTTCATCGGAAACGTTAGCTCAAAATCAACCACAAAATCAACCAAATGAGTATCCTGATAGTTCTAATGAGATGTGGTTACTTGACTAGAGTTGATATCAGTTCTTTGTGAAATTGCACAAAATCAGGTTTTGTAAAACAAGGGGCTTAAGCTCCTTGTTCTATCCAACCCCACAGGTAATCGGTATTTTACTTAGTAAATAACAAACTGCTTTAAACTCGAAAGTTTAAAATATGCTGTGCGGTGATTTGTGGTTGTTCCAAGTGCGGGAGATGACCACAATCTTGAATCCAGATGAGATTGCTGTGTGGAATTGCTCTTTTAAATCTCATAGCATCCTTAGTACCCAAAATTTTATCGGAATCGCCCCATAAAATTAGCGTCTGTTGCAGAATTTGTGATATTTTTTTAAATCTAAAAGCGCTGTAACCACCACTTTTAGTAAAAGCAATCAAAGCTTGATTCCAACTGGGCATTTGTAGATGTAATGCACCACAACATAAAGCATCGATAGAAGCAAGACTTTGATTTTTATATCCAATGCGAGAAACGCGATCGCGCACCTTTAGATTACTCAAAAATTGAGTTGCGAAATAATCCAATGGGGGAAACATGAATTTACTTAACGGTGAACCACCAGCCAACCCCGCACTATCAATTAACACTAGCTTTTTTACAACTTCCGGGTAAGTCAGCGTAAAATCAATCGCCGTTGCACCCCCCATAGAAGCGCCCACTAAAATTACAGGTTGCTTAATTAAGCTTTTCCAGAAATAATAAAGATGGGTTTTAATCGCAGTTGGGCTATAAGCAATTCCTGAGAGTCTATCTGTAAACCCAAAACCCAACAAATCCACAGCCCACGTTTCATTATCTCTAGAGAGTAGTGGCAAAAGCCGTCGAAATTCTAATACAGAACTGTCAAAGCCGTGAATCAATAAAATAGGAGTTCCACCACTCCCTTGCTTGACATAAGTTGTGGTAACTGGTTGATTAATTAAAGGAGTAGCGATCGCAGCAGTTTGAATACTCTGAGCTAGTGCGATCGAGGCAGATTCTGTCAGTTGCCCCACTGCTTTAGGAAGAAAATTCGGAAACATAAATTTCAGTTTATCGTACTAGCTTGCTTTGGCGCATCGCTGATTTTGTTAAACAACAAAATTACACAAACTAATCTGCTCAAGTATTATTTGTAATACATAAAACATAGTTTAGCGGCTAATCAAAATATTTTAACTCTTGTACAGACGCGATAAATCGCGTCTCTCCTAATTCCCACCACCAAAGAAAATTTTGCAAAATGTCAAAATTGGGACTAAAGCCACGTACAATTGATATCGCCTATCCCTTATTCCAGGAGCTAATGCCATGCCAATGGCGGTTGGCGTAATTGAAACTTTAGGTTTTCCTAGTGTTTTAGCAGCAGCTGATGCAATGGTTAAAGCTGCCGCAGTTACGATTGTGTATTATGGTCAAGCTGAAAGCGCTCGTTTGTTAGTCGCCGTCCGGGGACACGTTTCTGAAGTCAATAGAGCTGTTGAAGCCGGAATCGTAGCTGGAGAGCAAGTCAAGGTTGGTACAGTAATTACCTACTACGTTGTTCCTAATCCCCCGGAAAATGTGGAAACCATATTGCCAATCCATTTCACTGAAGAATCAGAACCTTTCCGTATGTTCTAAGCAATTTTGCTATCAAAATCTGTAGCGAAGCTTCGTACAATTAACTCGTAGTCCCCATATCGTTTATTCATACAGGAGATTAATAATGTCATTACAGGCAGTTGGAGCCCTTGAAACGAAAGGTTTTCCTGCGGTGCTAGCAGCAGCAGATGCAATGGTAAAAGCTGGTCGAGTTACCCTTGTTGGTTATATCAGAGTAGGTAGCGCTCGCTTTACAGTTAATATTCGGGGCGATGTTTCTGAAGTAAAAGCTGCTATGGCTGCTGGTGTTGAAGCCGCAGAAAATGTTTTTGGCGGTACACTTGAATCCTGGGTAATTATTGCTCGTCCCCATGAAAACGTTGAAGCTGTTCTGCCAATTGGTTACACAGAACAAGTCCAAGGGTATCGAGAATCTGTAGAAAATCCGATTGTTAGAGCGAACAATCGATAGATTCAACCCTCTGCGGGGAAATTCAAAACGAAGAATCCCCACAAATGAATTTATTGAGAAGTCTATTTTAAGGCTTCTGAAAATTAAAGTCTTTGAGGTTTGCATTCTTTCTGTTATTAGATTTTGCAGAAGTTGAATTTTGAAGCAGAGGGAAGCAACAATCAGAGTCAATAGTCAAAATCCATCATATTGACTGTTGACTATTCATTTTTACGAATGTAAACGTTTTATATAACAGCTTATCAAACATCCTCTAAAAGACTAATTTACGTATATACATCTAGATAAAATATATTAAGAAATTTAACTTAATACAATTCAGTTCAGGCTCGATCCTCCTCCCCAATTACCCTTATAAAGGAGGCAATTAAGCCCATTTGAAGAGGGTTAGATGGATCTTATAGGTCAAAATCTGATGAACACCAAGCGCATTAAGATTTAACTAAGTATTTTTCTACGTAGGGGATTGTAGAGTGTTGAAACTTATACGGGTGAAATAACGTCTGACATTGAGTTAAATTAGATTCGTTCCTTCTATCTGTTACAAAATATCAGATATCCCCGATCCATCTCGTGCAAAGGTGTATCCCCACCACTCTAGGCAGATTTATATCCTCAGTTAACAAACATAACTTTACAAAAAGCTTAAATTCACATACTTGCTCTAAATGCTTCATTTACAAGGGTTTTGGGTATTTTGGAATTGAAAGGAAAACATCAATGTGGAAATTTCTGCATAATTCTAGTGAATTAAGACGTAATAAGAGTAGAAACACTGAGCTATTTTCATGAAACTCATGAAATCTGGGGCAGCTGCCAGTTAACAATTAGGTGGGATAAATGGGGGTTGTAATGCAAACTTCAAAATTGAGTTTCGAGGAATGCAATCTCAGTATGACAACAGATATGGAAAAACTGGCTTTAGATTGGCAAAAGCGCTTGGCTAATGAATGTCCAGAGCAAAATGAAGCTGCTAGGCAAAGTATTATTCTCTGGCTATTTGGATCTGACTCAAAACGGTTCGATCTGTTAAACCCGAAGGAACTTGAGATCGCCAAACAGGCGATGGAATATCGCTGGAGGATTTTACGTCAACGTTATTTGGGGTTTGGGCGAGAACGTGCTTATCGCAACTTGATATCGCGACTAGGGAGTTTAGTGACATTACGGAATAAGATTCAGACTTGGGTTTCCCTCAGCCGCGATCGCCAGCGCAGTGTGATGGATGTATTGCAAGAAGTACTCCAAGAATTACTGCAAACTGATGCCTATATGCAGCAACAAATGGCTGATCTTGCCAAATATACAAGCGATAGACGATTGGCGGATGCTCTGCTATTTGCCAGTGTAGAAGAATATTGTCTGCGGCCAGTACGCAATCAACCCCTATTAGCTTATCGGTTTGTAAATTACTTGCGTCGCACTCAGCGCGGTGGCTTAACCCAAGTGCCAGGCCGTGACATGATTAGACTGGTGTCAGAAGAAGTCCTCACCGACGACAGTGACAATCGAGTTAACTTAGTAGATAGTCAGGCGATCGCAGAATATCAAGAAACACAACAACTAGAAGAACAACAAGCCCTACGTCAGTCCGTCCAAAAAGAATTTGAAAATTATTTACAAGAAAATCTCGGAAAAGACGCAGTAGAATGGCTACGACTGTATCTACAAGGTAAGTCCCAAGACGAGATCGCCCAAAAACTGGATAAACAGACTAAAGAAGTCTACCGTCTGCGAGAAAAAATTAGTTACCATGCTGTGCGTGTTTTTGCCCTCAAAGGTAAACCAGAGCTAGTAGAAAGCTGGCTCTCAATTTCCTTACAAGAACATAATTTAGGGTTAACGCCAAACCAATGGCAACAACTTGATGAAAAATTGACTCCTTTGGGGCGGCAAATCCTAGATTTACGGAAAGCAGGTAACTCAATAGAAGCAATAGCTCAACAGCTAAAACTCAAAACACATCAAGTATTAGGTGAATGGACAAAAATTTATCTTGCAGCCCAAGCTTTAAGAACCCAAGAGTAGCCAATTCCAAGGGTGAAAGACAAGGCAAATGGGGAGTGGCGAAGTGGAGGAGTAGGGAAAGTAGGGGATTAGGGTAAGAAGAAGTATTAATTATTTGCCCAATGCCCACTTCTCAGTATTATCCCCAATCCTTATCTAAAATTTATCTTCTACTTACGTCTACTTAAGTATATATAATTTAAATTTTAACAATCAAACAAAGTATCTTTATTAACTACTTACTCAATTAGAGGCAAAATATAAATAAACACCACGCAATCAAACCTATGTTGTCTTCCGAGGGCGAACTAAATGATACCGCAGCAAATGCAAAGCAAATCCTAACTGCCGCTCAAACTAGATGGGAGGAAGGAAGGGAACGCGAGCAAATGTTCCAACTGATTGATAATCTTTTATCCTTTGAAGCTTGCCTCTACCACCAGATTTTGCCCTTGGGATTAGAAGACAAAAACCTCTTGCTAGGTATGGTTTATCCACAAGACAGTGAGGCACTAGATTATGTTGGTCGCATTTTGTCTTATATCAATTGCACAATGCTGATTGAAGCGATCGCAAGCGACTCTCACCGCAGAATATTATCAGCCTACCTCAACCATAAGAATACATCTCAGCTAGATGCAAAACTTGTGCATGAGTCAACAGAGGACTTTCCCCAGCACAATGCTGACAAACCTATTCCCTCCCTAAATGCTGACTCAGAATCAAATCAGCACCCACTATTGATGGCGTTTCAGACACAAAAGCGTCAACATTCTGGACAGCGTGTAGACTTGCCTCCTATCCCAGAGCTAGATCAATCATCTCAAACCCTAAGGAGCCAAGAGGGTGAGACATCCGTTGCAGTAGCAAACAATCTACCTATTTTGCCTACACAAGTTCCTGAATTACTTACTCCTATTGAGTTGTTGCCAACACTACCACCCAAAAAACTACTAGAGGAATTACTAGGGCGAATTCTGGGTGGGGGAATAGGTCGGCTGTATTTAGAAAGACAAGCTTACGAAGGCAGGATACTGTGGAGTGATAATGGAATATTGCAGTCTGTATTAGACAAACTGCCGCTCTATGTTTTCCAAGGAGTACTGAATGAATTAAAGCGGTTTGCCTCCCTACCTCTCATCACGCTTGCAGAACCAAAACAGGTAGAGAAGGAATATGTGTATCAAAAAAACCGCTTATTATTACGCTTGCGAGTTATGCCGGGAACCTATGGTGAAGAGGCAACACTCCAAGTCTTGCGGGGAGCAGCATTAAAATTCTATCAACAACAACAATTGATGCGTCTAGGACGTGATGCTTTAGGAATTTCTCAGCAACTAAGTTTCAAATTACATGAACTACAAGAACGGCTTTTGTTGAATCCTAGCCTTGACTCTCAGCAATCAGAGGCTTTAGCTACACTGAATCAATTAGTGAAAAACTTAGACCAACAGATCAAAATCCTAGCAATACATAGCAATCCACCAACAGACAGCAAATTATAGGTCTGTCAGTGAAAGCGCTGATTGCGATCGCGTACATAATTGTTATGTTGTAATGGGACTTTAGACCGATCAACCTTAAAGGTTCATCTCAAATAAATACAAATTTTGCGATCGTACTCTGAGTAAGATTACGGTTTAAACAAACTTATAGTATCAAAGTTAGTTTCCCGCTCTTGAATCCATTTGTTGCAAATATTTCATGCTAACTGAGGTTTTTAGTGAACTTTTCCCCTTGATGAGTACAGCCAACCCACAGACCTTAGAATGGCTGCTCAACGTTGCAATTGAACATGAATACCCATCGGGGCGAGCCGTTGTGATGGAAGATGCCTGGGGTAATGCCGTTTACTTCGTGGTTTCTGGTTGGGTCAAAGTCCGGCGTACTGTCGGGGACGATTCAGTAGCTTTGGCAATTTTTGGTCGTGGCGATTTTTTTGGAGAAATGGCAATTTTAGATGAATCTCCACGCTCAACCGATGTCATTGCCCTTTCACCCGTGAAGTTGCTTAGTATCTCCAGAGAGCGTTTTATTCAAATATTGTTTAAAGACCCGCAATTACATCACCGGATGCTGCAACTGATGGTGCGGCGATTGCGGCAAATTAACCAGCGATTACAAATGCGGTCTTCACCACCAGCAGTCAAACTCGCTCATACTCTAGTAACTTTAGGTGAAAGTTATGGTCAGGAATCAGACTTAGGAAGAGAAGTTTTTAACATTCCTTTTAAAGATTTAGCAGAGGTAACAGAAATCGGTGTTGAAGAAACCACCAAAATCATGGAAAAGCTTCATGAAAAAGGGTGGATCAAAATTGATAGCGCCAATAACATTACTTATCTTGTGAATTTCAAGCAGTTGATAAACTTGGCTGGCAAAGTGTGATTACTTTATCTTGACCGATGCAATATTGCCCCGCGTTCAACGCGCTATTTTGTCAATTAGTCTATCTTCCATAGGCGCAAAAAGAAATCTGAAAAAACTAAGTGTTCTAGCTTGGAGAACCCCTAATGGCGATCGCACTTTCCATTAATCTCAAAGTACACGCAGTAAGCTAGGAATACTTTCAATCGCTGACAAATCCCGGATTTCTGCCAAAGCTTGCCTAAAATTGCCTTCCCGTACATCATGGGTAACAACCACAATCTCTGCTAGTTCCCCTTGAAAGCCAGTTTGGACAATTGACTCTAAGCTAACGCCATAGTTACCAAAGCAAGTCCCCAATTTCCCGATAACTCCCGGTTGGTCATTGGTAAGGAAACGGGCATAAAACCGAGTTCTCAGTTCTGCCATCGGCGCAATTTGGCAGTATTCTTGATGTCCACAAGCTATTAATGGATTTGCAACTGCTGTATTGGTTTTGAGGACAGCAACTAAATTTAAGATATCTGATGTCACAGCACTGGCGGTTGCACCAGCACCAGCACCGGGGCCGAAAAACATTACTTGCCCAATAGGTTCTCCTTCAACGAGAATGGCGTTGTAAACGCCGTTGATGCTAGCCAAAGGGTGAGCTTGGGGCACTAAAGTCGGATGAACTCTGACGGAAAGTGGTGATGAGGGAGTATCACGTTTAGCGATCGCTAATAATTTAATCACAAATCCCAATTTTTCGGCGTAGGCAATATCTGTTTTGCTCACTTGCCGAATGCCTTCGGTATAAACATCTTGTAGGTTGATGCGTCCACCAAAGCTTAATGATGCGAGGATGGCAATTTTATCTGCTGCGTCTAAGCCATCAACATCGGCTGTCGGGTCAGCCTCAGCATAACCCAAACGTTGGGCATCAGCTAAGACATCGCTGAAGTTGCTGCCTTCTGTTTGCATCCGCGTCAGGATGTAGTTAGTTGTACCGTTCACAATGCCTGTGACAGTGTGAATGCGGTTAACACTCAAAGACTGCTTTAGGGGTTGAATCACCGGAATCCCGCCACCCACAGCAGCTTCTAGCATGACGTATACGCCAGCTTGATTAGCAGTTGTGAAAATTTCTGCCCCAAAGCGAGCGATCGCTGCTTTATTGGCGGTGACTACGTGCTTACCATTACTTAAAGCTTTGAGAATTAGCGATCGCGCCGGCTCCAGTCCGCCCATCACCTCGACAACTATATCTACCGCCGGATCGTTGACAATGGATTCTAAATCTGTTGTTAAGACTTCTGTAGATAATTCTACTGTCCGATGTTTATCGAGCGATCGTACTCCTACCCGATAGATTTCTATCTCTTGTAACAACGGGTGCCGTCCAGCCTTATCTTGCAACAACTGCACTGTACCCGTTCCCACAGTGCCTAATCCGAGTATTCCTAGTTTCACACCCACAATTTTTGCACCCAATTAATTTTTAAGTACTGAGTGCTGAGTGCTGAGTGCTGAGTGCTGAGTAGTTAACAAGTATTTAATACTTTACCCCCCAAAACCGAGAACTCTTTCCTCAGCTATTTTTAATATTCATAACAAAACAATTGTAGGGCGAGCATAGCCCACCCTACTCATTCATAACTTAGAACTGAAAACTCAGCACTCAGTAAGTTCCTACTTCGTAACTCAGCAATCAGCACTCAGCACTTAGTAAGTTTCTACGTGCCAGCGACCGCCTTTCTTGAGTTGCTTCTGGTAATCACTCCAGGTTACGCCTTCCTTAGCAGCAGCAGCAGTTAAGGCTGCATCAATACCTTCTTCCATACCCCGCAAACCGCAGATGTAGGTGTGAGTTTTTTCATTTTTAATCAACTGCCACAATTCATCAGCATGTTCTGCTACGCGGTCTTGAATATACATTCTACCGCCTTGGGGATTTTTCTGTTCGCGGCTAATGGCAGCAGTTAGGCGGAAGTTATCAGGATATTTTTGTTGAATTTCTTCCAGTTCTTCCTTATATAAAAGGTTTGGAGTTGTTGGTACGCCAAATATCAGCCAAGAGAATCCTTTAAATTGGTATTCTGGGTTAGCGGCTCTTTCCGCATCTTTAAACTGCCGCCACAGATAAGCCCGCATAGGAGCAATACCTGTTCCAGTTGCCATCATAATGACATTAGCATCAGGATCTTGGGGTAACAACATTTCCTTACCCACAGGCCCGGTAATTTTTACCTCTGCTCCTGGTTCCAAGAAACACAGGTGTGTAGAGCAAACACCGTAGACTGTTTCGCCAGTTTCTGGGTGCTTGTACTCTAACTGGCGGACGCACAGTGATACTGTCTTATCATCTACATCATCGCCATGACGAGTTGAGGCGATGGAATACAGTCTCAGTTTTTCCGGTTTACCGTTCTTGTCTACTCCTGGTGGAATAATCCCAATACTTTGACCTTCTATATACTTTAAATTACTCCCAGATAGGTCAAATTTAAGGTGTTGAACAATACCAATACCGCCTTCTTTGACTAGCGGTTCATTAGATATTACCTTGCCAATAAACGGAGCATTGGGACGGTAAGTGTTAACAGGAACGTCACCGTGGTCTTTTTTGGCTTTCGCTTGAGTCATGGTGTTGCCTTTCTTGTCCTTGTTCTCTTCAGCACTATGAGCATTTACAGGTGTGGCTTTACCATTCCCTTCACTGTTAGCAGTTTCCCCAGATTTAGCTAATTCGCTGACAACGCTTGTAGCATTCCCAAATGAGGCTTTACCATTAACTGGCTCTAGAGCAGTTATAGGCTGGATGCTAACAATTGTGCCGCCTAGACGAGTGATACGTCGCATTTCTTGATTCATGCGGTTGTAAGGCACTCTGATGAACACACTGCCACTTTTCCGAATTGGGTAGTTAGTTTGATCAGTTTCTTCGCTCTGACGCAAACCCACTACTTCATAAACGAAGATGCGGCTACCTAATTCTATATTGGCAGCACCCTCAACAGCACCTTGATTGTACATTCGTTCTACCACTCCGATAATTTACTTAACCGTTTTTCAAAAAAAACTATTCCTATCCCATGCCAGCTTTAGTTTACCGGATTTTCGTTTCACAAAACTGGCTCTCAAGGAAAAACGGCATCATTAAATTAATGCCTTGCTAAGTACACTCACCAAAGACATGCAGGCATAGCAAAAAACACACCTGTTCACCTTCTAAGGTAAATGATAAGTCTTGTGGAGAATGTTAATAATGAGTCAATTTAATCTTTTTTTCTTAACTACCACCCGCATCAGCGAGATAGTTTTTTGACTTGACTACCCAACGAGCAACTCACAATAGCAGATATTGATAGGAGAACTAGTTTGATTGCTGGAAACACCACTCAGTTGACCTCCAAAATTTGCCGTTGTGTTTACTTACTTCGAGGACTTAAATCGGGGAATACCAATACCGGAAAGTTTCCTTTACATTCGTTTTGATTCACCAAATCTACTGCTCTCTCGAAATGTTATTAGCTATATTTTATGACCTGTCTAGAGACAATTACATGATTATTACAACTTCAGCTACAAACATAACAATAGGAAGAACCGTGATTCTAGCAACTATAATCAGTTTCACTTGACGTGAAAAATCTGTCAACCTCTATTCAGTACTTTGCCATAACCCAAACGCTTGTATTTGACCATATATATAAATTTACAGCCAATAATTTGACTAATGCAAGCTGTTGGCTCATTCGTTGGGTAGATTTTTGCTTTGAATATCTTAAGTATTGTCGAGTAGGAATTACAATTTAAGAATACAAGGAAATTCGCGGCAATGCGGCAATAATAAATTATACCTTATCATCTTAATTATATAGAGTCAGAAGTAGCAGTCTGATAAAGTTGCAACGCTGATGGGCTGTGTTGATCCCCATTTTTAAATTAACAACTAAATCACCTAAAAATGATTCATGAACCACGCTAATTCTTCTTGACAGTAATCTTGTATGGGATACCCCCTTCTGTTAAAATCAAATATACCACTAGGATTAAATACTTACCGGCACCAAAATTCAGGCTAGTCCGACGAGTAGCAACTTAATTACTTTGTTGCCTACCCGCTTGGTGTCTTATAGATGTGCTAGGTAGCAAGAACGCAGGATAAACCAAAGGGGTAAACTCCTGGCTTCAGAATCTGCTGTGTGAAAAAATATTGACACAATTTTAGTATTTTAGAGGGGATTTATGACAAGTAAGCCGGAACGCGTGGTACTGATTGGAGTAGCCGGAGACTCTGGATGCGGGAAATCTACGTTTTTGCGTCGTTTGATAGATTTGTTTGGTGAAGATTTAATGACAGTCATCTGCTTAGATGATTATCACTCCTTGGATCGTAAACAGCGTAAAGAAACTGGGATAACGGCACTAGACCCCAGAGCGAACAATTTTGACCTAATGTATGAGCAAATTAAAGCGCTCAAAAATGGTCAAGGGATTGATAAGCCGATTTACAACCACGAAACAGGCTTGCTCGATCCGCCAGAGCGGGTAGAGCCGAATCACATTATAGTTGTTGAAGGACTGCATCCTTTATATGATGAGCGGGTGCGATCACTAATCGACTTCAGTGTTTATTTTGATATTAGCGATGAAGTCAAAATCGCCTGGAAAATCCAGCGAGATATGGCTGAACGCGGTCATCGCTACGAAGATGTCTTAGCGCAAATCAATTCCCGCAAACCTGACTTTGAAAAGTTTATCGAACCACAAAGAGAATTTGCCGATGTGGTTCTCCAAGTATTACCCACCAACTTGATCAAAAACGACACCGAGCGTCGAGTCTTACGAGTACGTATGCTCCAACGGGAAGGTAAGGAAGGCTTTGATCCAACCTACCTATTTGATGAAGGCTCAACAATTAATTGGACTCCCTGTGGACGCAAGCTGACCTGTTCTTATCCTGGTATGCAACTATACTACGGTTCAGATGTTTACTACGGTCGCTATGTCTCAGTACTAGAGGTAGATGGTCAATTTGACAACTTGGAAGAGGTAATTTATATCGAAACCCATCTCAGCAATACATCCACCAAATACCAGGGTGAATTGACTCATTTATTACTCCAGCACCGTGAGTATCCAGGTTCCAATAATGGTACTGGTTTCTTCCAAGTACTTACAGGTTTAAAAATGCGTGCTGCCTATGAGCGTTTGACAGCTACGGAAGCAAAGCTAGCGGTTCAGGTTTAAAAGCAGCAGTACTTGTGTCAAAGTTTGTGGGGACGCTTCTGGGTGTCCCCCTTTTTTTGTGTTATTAAATACATTTTGTTTACGAAATAATTACCATAAATTTATTTTTTTACAGATACTTACCTTATAGTGAGTGGTTTTTATCAATATCAACAAGATACTAACTACTGAAGTATAAATATTGTTATGATTTCATAAATTAATGTGAGTTCGATGGCTCCTAGGAAACTAAATTGTTTCTCTCAAGGCATAACGAATGCCGTTGGTTGGAAGCTCACGTTAAATTTAGGTAGTTGACATTTAGTCAGCAAAAAAATTCAAGTCAGGAGGAATTTGCTTTGTCTCGTCGATATTTATTTACCTCCGAGTCAGTAACCGAAGGTCATCCAGATAAAATCTGCGATCAGATTTCTGATACCATTCTGGATGCCCTACTGACACAAGACCCTAGCAGCCGTGTCGCTGCTGAAGTAGTAGTTAATACTGGTTTGGTGCTAATCACTGGTGAAATAACCACCAAAGCAAATGTGAATTTCGTCAATCTCGCCCGCAAAAAAATTGCCGAAATTGGCTATACCAATGCTGATAATGGCTTTTCTGCTAACAGCACCAGCGTTCTGCTGGCTTTAGACGAACAATCACCTGATATTGCCCAAGGTGTTAACACCGCTCAAGAAACCCGCCAGCAAGATAGTGATGAGCTATTCGACAAAATTGGTGCAGGCGATCAAGGTATAATGTTCGGTTTTGCCAGTAACGAAACACCAGAACTGATGCCCTTACCCATCAGTCTCGCCCACCGCATTGCTCGCCGATTGGCAGCAGTTCGTAAAACAGGCGAATTGTCATACCTGCGTCCTGACGGTAAAACCCAAGTAACTGTGGTCTACGAAGATGGGCGACCAGTAGGTATTGATACTATTCTAATTTCCACCCAGCATACAGCCACTATTGGGGAAATTACGGATGAGGCGGCTGTACAAGCCAAAATTAAACAAGACCTTTGGTCGGCAGTGGTCGAACCAGTTTTTGGCGATATTGACGTTAAGCCTAACGATCAGACGCGTTTTTTAGTTAACCCCACTGGCAAATTTGTTGTTGGTGGCCCTCAAGGAGACTCTGGTCTGACTGGACGGAAAATAATCGTTGACACCTACGGTGGTTATTCACGGCATGGTGGCGGCGCTTTTTCTGGCAAAGACCCCACGAAGGTAGACCGTTCTGCGGCTTATGCGGCTCGCTATGTGGCGAAAAACATTGTCGCTGCTGGGTTAGCAGAAAAAGTTGAAATCCAGCTATCTTATGCTATTGGTGTAGCGCGACCAACAAGCATTTTGGTAGATACCTTTGGCACTGGCAAAGTGGATGAAGAAACCTTACTGGAATTAATCAACCAACATTTTGAACTGCGTCCAGCAGGGATTATCCATACCTTCAACTTACGCAACCTACCAAGTGAACGAGGCGGACGTTTTTATCAGGACGTCGCGGCTTACGGTCATTTTGGGCGGGCTGATTTAGACTTGCCTTGGGAACAGACCGATAAAGCCGAATTGTTGAAGCAAGCAGCAAACGAGTCGCTTTCGGCAGTAGTTGCTCAAGCACTAACTTAGACTTATACGCGACTGCAAAAACTTAGTTTATATATCTTAGGGTATAAGCAAATTCAAAAATTGCCTATACCCTTATTTATCTTTCAATTGTCGCACGAAAGGCGGGAGTATCCCAACCGTTTTATTTTCAAAGCAGGTTTATTATGATGCCTTCAGACAAAAATGAGAGCATGAATAAACGAACCATAAAGAACGCAAAGGTAAGAGTTTTGTAAAGGATTTTTGCGTCAATTAAGTGGTTTTTAGAAAAATTGGATGCTCTCCGAAAGCTGAAATTAATCATGTTAAGGTTTTAAGCCAGCACCTTGGATGCTAACTGGTTTTTGGTCATCTCCTTAGTGTCTAGATGCCCGATTCCCCTCAGCGACCGATTTCGACATCTTCGAGCTGATAGGAAAAGATATCGTTGGTTAAACAGGCGAAGTCGGCGGCCGAGTTATCCAGCGCTCGCATCGTTCGGGTGCGGTAAATCTCCTGCGGGATCTCGTTGCCCTGAGCTAGTCGGGACAGACTCATAGTCAGATCCGAGCCAAAAGTCTTACGGCACATCTCAACATAATCTATCGGGTCGGGAATCCGATTTTGAATCTGGTTGGCGAGTTCCCACACCCAGCTGTCAGTCATATCCTGGATTGCGCAGCGGAACTGAGTCCGCACGTTGGCAGACATGGGGCCAGCTGTGCGAGACTAAATAGGGCTTGCTGAAAAAGTCGTATTTAAGCCAGATCAAGAATCAATTAACAATGCTTGTAAGTGAAAATATAATTTA
>NZ_JACKZS010000422.1 GCF_014222285.1 Nostoc sp. UCD121 | reverse complement strand
TTAGAAAGAGCAGAAGATAGAAAATTCCGCATCGCCTATTATCAGAATCAAAGCGGCGCTCCCAGAAATGCCCAGTGCAATGTCACCCATTTGCTGAAGTTGCTTTACTGCCTCGACAGAAATAAATACAATCCTGACGGCAATAAACGAACCAAGCACCCAGCAGGGATGAGTCTTCCAAGTAACATCACAGATGCAGAAAGGGAAAGGTTAACTGCACTTTTGCCTCTCTTGACTCATGCCCTGTGGATAGAGCAAAGACTCTACGAAATAATCCAAGATTATATCAGCAACCCTAGAAGAAAGGGTGCTAACGACCTAGCATCAATTGATATACGTAAAACGACGTTGTTGCCTGACAGCAAGTATTCATTCGGGTTTGGTGCGCCAACCGACTTAGCACTACCGATAATCGCATCATATCGGGTATTTCTAGATAAAGATTATAAATGGATTCTGCCGTTTAACGAATTTGCGGAAGATTTCCTGCAACACTTGTGGAATAACTACTTCCGTAAATATTTGGTGTCGGAAAAAACAGCAGGGAATACAGTCGGGACAAAAATCAGCCGCAATCAAGAGATTTGGGAAAGTTTGTACATTTCGGCGCAGAGTTATCTAAATCAGCACTTGGTGAAAATGGTTAACTCCAGTAAGGCAGAGTCAGAATCCAAGGTGACACAAGGTAGTAGCAAGAGAGGAAAAGGGAAAAGGGATGAACTCAACGCGACTACTGGAAATTAACTGTATCTCTGACAACTCTATCTTTTCCACAAGTTCCCTAAACTGACTTTTGCTCTGAAAGCTTGACAGGTGCTAAGTGAACACCCAGGTTAGGGGCGTAAACTTTAGTGAAGTACTGGATATTCGGCTGTGGGCGATCGCTCTTAGAGTAGGGCAAGGCATCGTTACACAGCCGATTAGATCGCGCAGAGCAAATAATCTTGGGTTTAGCGGAAAGACAAGCTAACGCCCAGTTAGAAATGTCTGAGTTAAGACAGGAAATGAGGCAACTTACAACTAGAGTTGACACACTTACAGATAATGTTGATCGTGTTTTAGCTCGTAGTGCCATTTTGGATGATGTGTTACTTGAGTTACGTGATAGCCATGAACAACATCAGCGTAATTTTGAAGAACATCAACGCACCAGAAACGCAGCATTACAAAGTCTTGAGTCTATCTTGTTACAGTTGATTAGAAGTAATTCTTGAGATGCGATTATAGGAGGTACGGAGAAAATTGATGCAGATCTGTTGTTGCGTTTAGCATCTAACCGATGTGTATGGGGTACACCCGGTACTTACAAAGGATGAGGCGCACCTTGTAAGCATGGTCATAAGTTTAAGCTCAATGACCCCCAAACTTGGCCCGTGGCAACTGAAACTCTAGAAGTTGAAGACCTAAAATTCGGTCGGGTTAAAGTAATGCGTTGGAGCGGATTTCATTTCCTTCAATCCCCAAATCGAGCAATGGAAATCATTCGGGTCGAGGTCATCAAACCAGTAGGACGTAATCGTAAGTTCCAGCCCTTATAGCTAGCTTGGTTGGGTCAGACAATGCCTGCATTAGAGGATCTTTGGCACAAATACTTACGCCGTTTTGTCTTAGAGCATTGGTATCGATTTACAAAGCAGAGGTTGTATTGGACACAACCTCAAGTTAGTTCTACTCAGGCAGCAGAGCGATGGAGTGACCTGATGCCCCTGTTAACTTGGCAATTATGGCTTCGTGAGTTGCCTGCATCGACTCACCATTGCCTTGGCAATCAACTCAGGATAAACTGTCTCTATGACGTGTGGCACAAGCCTTTCCACTAATTTTAGCCGCCATTGTCACTCCTGCTCAACCCCCTAAAACTCGCGGTAAATCATTTGGGCGTGCCCAAGGGCATCAGCCACCTTCGCGTAAGCGTTATCCCACTGTCAAAAAACACGCATCTAAAAAACCTAAAACCGAAGAATCACTTAAGAACGCTGATTTAACTGCTGCTTAGTTTCTGCTTCTTTTTCAACGATTCAACTTAACTCAGCCTCTAAAAGAAGTTGGGTAACTTTTTCTTGCTTTCTATTCATTGCTGCTAAATGCCAATTAGTCCAAACTCAAGTTAGAAGCAACACAGGCACATCTGGAAATAATCGATTAATTGGCACGAATTGGGCTGGCTGAAGCTCGGCGATCTGTCACAGCACTCTGCCCTCAGTTGTTAGAGCAAGGCGATTTATCCTAGTGTGGCAAAACTTACTAGAGAAGAGCGGAAATCCTGTAATCTTGACCTTGTAGCGAAATAATGGTGCAAAAAC
>NZ_JACKZS010000421.1 GCF_014222285.1 Nostoc sp. UCD121 | reverse complement strand
ATTGTCAGCCTGTGGAAAGCAATGGGTAAATCCATAGCCCTAGCTGCACCCACTGGACGCGCTGCTCAACGTTTGGGTGAAATGACTGGGCTGGAAGCAAAAACTATTCATCGCTTGTTAGAATTTGACCCGCGCTCAAGAGGTTTCAAGCGTGATAGCGAAAATCCTTTACCCCACACGGCAATTATCGCTGATGAAGCTTCGATGCTTGATCTGTTTCTGGCTTACTCCTTAATTAAAGCAGTACTAGCTGGCGCTCTACTGTTGTTGGTGGGTGACATTGACCAGCTACCATCTGTGGGCCCAGGTCAAATACTCGCTGATCTGATTAATTCTGGGCGAGTTCCCGTGGTGCGGTTGACCCAGGTATTCCGTCAAGCTCAACAGAGCGCAATTATCACCGCCGCCCACCAGATTAATCGAGGAATTTATCCCACAATCGAGCCAATCTCCGATAATCCTGTGTCCGACTGTATTTGGCACGGCGGCGGACATCAGCCCGAACATGGTGTACAGGCAATCTGCGAGTTGATTAGCGATTTGATTCGCCGCTTAGGTTTTAATCCTGCTACTGATGTGCAAGTACTTTGTCCAATGTCGCGGGGCTTGGTAGGGACTCGCAACCTTAATACTGTATTGCAGCAGTTGATTAATCCACCTACCCCCGACAAGGTGGAAATTAATAGAGGTGGGATGATACTGCGAGTTGGCGATCGCGTCATTCAACAAATGAATGATTACCAGCGTGAAATCTTCAATGGAGATTTGGGAATTATCACCGACATTGATACTGTTGAACAAGAAGTAATTGTGCAGTATGGAGAGCGTACTGTGATTTACGACTATGCTGACCTGAATGAAATTACTTTAGCCTGGAGCGTTACTATACATAAAAGCCAGGGTTCAGAGTATCCGGTGGTGATTCTGCCAATTTATATGCAGCATTATATGATGTTGACTCGAAACCTGTTTTACACTGGTATAACTCGTGCCAAGAAGTTAGCGATCGTGGTTGGAGCAAAAAAAGCGATATCTCTGGCGGTGCGCTCTACTGATGACCAACGGCGGTACACACGGTTGAAGCAGAGGTTACTTCAGGCAGGACTGGATTGGTGATGTGTTTTGGTTCTTCAAAATAGAAAACTTTATTGAGCTATTTGATTTATACTTTTGAATCCCCTAGTTTTAAAAAAAGCGTTGAGTTTGTATGTCCAGCCTCAGTTCCGATATGGTTCGCATCTATTTGCAAGAAATTGGTCAGTATCCTTTATTAAAACCAGACGAAGAGATTGCTTATGCTAGGCAGGTACAACAGATGATTGCCATTGAGCAATCTAAAAATCAACTCACTCAACAGCTAGACCGTGAACCAACAATGACAGAATTAGCCAACGCTGTTGAAAAAACCGAAGCACAAATCCGAGCAGCACTACACCTTGGTCAAAAAGCTAAACAAAAAATGGTAACAGCTAACCTGCGACTGGTAGTATCTGTTGCCAAGAAATACCAGAACCGCAATTTGGAATTTCTAGATTTGATCCAAGAAGGAGCGATCGGTTTACAAAGGGGTATAGAAAAGTTTGATCCCAACCGGGGCTATAAGCTATCAACCTATGCTTATTGGTGGATTCGCCAAGAGATTACACGCGCCATAGCAGAACAATCGCGGACTATTAGATTGCCTGTTCATCTCACTGAAATACTTACCAAAATTAAGAAAGTACAGCGAGAAAGCTTTCAAAAACTCGGTCGTCATGCCACTGCCGAAGAAATTGCATCAGCATTAAACATAAGCACAGATAAGCTTCGAGAATATCTCACTGCTTCTCGCACAGCCATTTCTTTAAATAAACAAGTGGGAGATGAAAAAGAGACAGAATTGGGCGAAATTTTAGCCAGCGATGCCGCTTCACCAGAAAAGCTCCTTAGCCAAGAACTTCTATCGCAAGATGTAGCTAAATTCTTAGAACCATTGACACCTATACAGCGTCAAGTGTTGACTTTAAACTTTGGGCTAGAGAACGATCAGCATTTCAATCTCGCTCAGATTGGCCAACAGCTAAACCTCAGCCGAGAGCGGATTCGTCAAATCCAGGTCAAGGCGATAAGTATTCTCCGCCATCGACAAAGCGACATGCAAGAGTACTTAATTGATTAAGTAGAATTACTTTCGTCAGATGATGCACGGATCTTGTAGAACTAAGACGAAAAACTATATTAAAGAAGTAAGTCCACAACAGTAATCAGTCAATGCCCAGCAAAACTATTGATGTCCGAGAGTACACCGTCAGAGCGCACAAACGGGAAATTCATACTCGCGTTTT
>NZ_JACKZS010000420.1 GCF_014222285.1 Nostoc sp. UCD121 | reverse complement strand
GCTTGGACAGCGCACAGAAAACGGGTTTGAGGTAGTTGATGCTGGGGTTCAAATCTTTGAAAAGAAGGCGAAGGAGGTAAAACCAGAGGTGGGCGCTGCTGTAGCTGAAGCTGGTGCAAGTTCATAGACTTACATCTTGCACCAAGAAAACTTGATGTAATTTAATCACTCAGTAAAAAGCCAAAACCCTTAATTTAGCGATAAAAGCCTATAAAAATGAGGTAGCTTTATTAGGCATCTTTTTACTTTATCTAGGGTTTTACGTAGAGGTGCAAGATATGAGTAGATGCATATCAAGCGCTCACGATCTTCTACAAGAGCAATGAAGTATTGGCTCTTGTAAAAGCACTTTCAATTGCTTATTCCATGTATGGGCGGTGAACTGCAAACATAAATCGTCAAAATTGTCTTGATTGCAGTTCACAACAGGTATTATTCAAATAACTAGGTTTTCTGTCACCTTGGTTATATAACGGAGAATCAAATCAAAATCTTTCCGTACTTCTAATAATTCTTTAACCCAAGTATTAGAAGCTGCGATCGCATTTTCTTCTTCCTGACGAGCTGTTGCAATTCGCTGTTCAATTTCCCCGTAAACTTGTTGTTCAAATTCCCGTAGTTGTGATTCAATCTGATTTTCTAAATCTTTAGCAATTGCTTGAAACTGGCTGGTAATATCACTACGAATATCTGCCATTTGTTTTTCTCGCTGTTGTTCCTGTTGTGCTGTATAAGCATCTGTTGCTAATGAAATTAACGCCACTGCTGGCCCAAGAAACATCGCAGCATTACCGAGATTTTTAGCAATACCAACCGCTTGCCAAGGCTTAAAATCAAAGCCTACAAACTTTCCTACAGCTAACACTGTCTGATGTAAACCGCTACCCGCTACATCCATAGAACGCAAAAAACCACCGCTACTACTAGCAGTAGATAAAAATTCTCGTTTGGCAGAATTGCTGACTTCGACTCCTGCTTTCTCACCAATATCTTTGAGCCAATTAATTTGATCTTTTATTCGTTCTACATCCATATCCCCATTGCCACTATCAGCAGAAACACTTTGTTTTTTTTCTAAGCAAGTTATGAAGGTTTGTACTAGATTACCTTGGAACACTTCTTCAACTTCTTGCCGAATATCTTGAACTGCTGTATTTATTACGTGTTGAAGTTGAGCTTCTGCTTTTTCATAGTGCTGTTTGACATTGATTTCAGTCTGTTTATTCAGCATTGTAAAATCTTGCTCACTTCCAACACCAGCAGCAAGAATTGTACCTTCTTTCGCTATTGCTGCTGACATTTGTAGAGCTATATTATTAACTTTTATACGAAGGCGCTCGCGTTCTTTACGAACTGTGCGAGATAAGCGCGTTAGTACCTCTAAAAAAGCTGAATCTTGGTTATTATCACGTGTAAAACTCAACTGAGCTTCATCAACACAACTGAGCGCTATTCTGACTGGGGTATCAAACCGAGCTAATACTGAACGCTTTTCAACAAACTTATCCAATTCATGCAAAAAAGTTTGGAATCGACTGATATCAATGAGAAAAGCGTCATTTTGATCTACACCTTCATAATAATCCTTAGCATCAATAAAGCATACAGGAAAATCATCTAGTTTATGAGGTTTAATTGCTTCTTGGAGACTTTGACGATAGTTAGCAATTTTTTGTACTTCTTCTCCTGCTTCATCGGACATTTTATTGACAAGCAGCATCATTTTCCAACGATAGCCTTTTTCATAGGCTAATTTTTTAAAATTAGCTACCGTAATCGAATCAAACAGCATATATGTCAAGCAGAAAACTAATAAATCTGCCTTATTTATAGCGCCATAGGTAATCTCATCATGGTCTTTACGGTCTGTAAAAAGTCCGGGTGTATCTACAATTTTAATGCTATTCCAGTCATAACTAGCAGTTTTGTCTGTTGCAATATCAGAATCAATACGAATATCACGCCGTCCTGTAAGAGCAGAAATTGTGGTAGATTTACCAGCATTATATTGACCAACAAAAGCTAATGATAAGATTCCCTCTTGATGATAAGCTTTTAATTCATCACGCAGCTTTTTACGAATGGCTGATAATTCAACGTGTTTACCTTGAGCTAGTATATGGTCAAATTTAACTAAGGTCTTTTTGAATTTATCATTAACAGCAGCAGCATTCAATATTTGTTTATTCTGATTCACGATTATGTTCTTCCTTTATATTTCGTTACTAGCTTGAATAGAAATATCTTCTTGTAAAATTCGTGTGATATCTCTTAAAGATTTGGTTAACCGTAATTTAGATTTAGTATGAATTTTCATACTACTGCCAAAGTCACGCTCTACTTT
>NZ_JACKZS010000419.1 GCF_014222285.1 Nostoc sp. UCD121 | reverse complement strand
TTTCGAGAGTGCCTTCAGGTACAAGCAGCGTTTTTAGCTGTTTTTTGTTCTCGTAAACTACACGCGAACAAAATATTTTTTATCCCACCATCTATTTTCTCTTAACCGAGCAGTATTGAGTCCACTATTCGTGTCAGACGATAATGTTCATATTTAGAAGACCTATTCTTTCTAAAATAGGTTTGACTGAGTTTCATACAATTATGTAAATAAAACACATTTCCGTCATCCCTTGTAACATTTTTGCCAATTAAGTATGTAATAGTCTTTTAAGCATCATTACAAATTAGCTGTCAATGACTAATATCCCAAATAAACAATATAATAGTTCTATTTGAGTGACGAACAGAGTCTGTACAGATATTGGCATTATAAACAAATCTAACTATGCTTTGAGCAGATTATAGGTTTTCTGCATGAATCCAAAAAACTGTTGAATAAATAAATTTATCCAAAAAATAACTCATGAACTTACGCATTTTTTTACTAAATATTATGAGTACTGTGTTAATCACATCGCCCAGTTTAGCGGATAGTTTATCAGTATCTAGATCAACCAAAATTATCCTAAAAATATTAATTTAATTAATTAATTAATTTAATTTTACTTAGGGTTAATTGTACTTAAAGCTACACCCTGATAATAATGCCCTAAAATTTGCAGATAGTTTACTCCTCTTTTAGCTAAATTGTATGCACCCCATTGACTCATGCCTAAAGCATGACCAAAGCCAAGTCCAAGAAGTACAAAACTACCATTTGCTGCTTTGGTAAGCATAAAGTGGGTACTTTTAATTTTGAGGGCTGTTCGTACTTTTTCGCCACGCAATACAATGGTTGCTTTATCACCAACGATTTTTAAGGCTTTAACACTACCAAAAGGTGAGTAGGTTTGTGCAATCATATCTAAAACATTGCCGACACCAGAAATCCTGGCGCTAATTTCTTTTTGGGAGAAAGTTTTCACCCATTTGCACTCGCTAACATTTTGATCGTAATCTTCAACAGCACGCAGGTAAGGTTCGTGACTTCCCCAAACATCTTCAACATTTTCAGTATGTCCTCCAGAACAATCATGAAAAACTGAGAGAATAATACTGTCTTTATAAGTTAGTACTTGTTTATCAGTTGCATCGACGGCGGCATAAGTACTAGAAGTTTCATTGATTACTCCTTTATAATTTTGCCAGTGATCTGGACTATCACCTAAATCGTAAACAGGATTATTGCGCTGTTTTTCTCGCTCATAGAAAGCAAAAGTCCGGGCGGCAACTGCTTGTGCTTTCAAAGCTTCCGCAGGCCACTCAGTATCCATTTCGCCACCAACAACACTGTAGAGATACTCTTGGTCATCAACCCAGTTAACGGCGGTTAGTCCTTTCTCTGTTGGCACAACAAGAGTTCTACCTCGATACCAGCGTTCGCCAATGTAAACGAATCCCTTACCTGTCGGCTCAATCCAAAATAAACCAGACTGCCATTTATCTAAAGCCACACCACCTGGAATTGAAGAGGCATAAAATGAACTCATTGCTGGTAATTGTCCGAGAGTATGACCAGTACTATCTTTAACCAACGCAGTTGTAGAACTACCAACTGTTACCTGATTAACACCCCTCTCGATTGCTATTCGCAGTATTACAGATGCTTCACTTGGGGTAGCTAAACTCATCCACAATAAGGCACTTACCCACCAATGGCCTACTTTTATCTGTGTAAATAAAGTTTTTAATAACAATTGGCATTTCATGTAATGCATTTAAAAAGAGTTTTCAATTTCTATTCAATGTTATCCCTAATACCGTAGTTTGCGTATATCTGATGTATTCTCCTTGAGCAATCTCATATATTTTTTATTGAACAGAATTCAGGAGTCAGGAGTCAGAATGGACTAAACCTCAGCTATCCGCTAACAGAATGAGTTCTGTACGAAAAAGCGGATAGCGCAGCGTAAAGCCAACTCTTAGAGAGGTTGTGCCCTAAGCGTAGCTATGCCGCAGGCTTTACGACATGGCGTGTCTCCGACACGCTGCGCGTAGCTCGCTTCTCCGTAGGAGTACGCCTAGAGCGAGTCAGCGAACTTCTTAATTCTGACTCTTGACTCCCGGTTCGCCCATTTTAAATTGAGTTAGAAAAAAGCTGAACGATTTAATAGGGGTTCTACCTTATAATACAAATGTACTCTAATTCCGACTTTGTGCGATCGCATAAAAATAGAGTTTTTAGAGCAGGGTGGTAGTTCAACGTAAATTTAGAGGAATGGCTAAAACCATTGCTACACCTAGATTTTCTGTTTTTCGGCAATTTCTCGAACTCCAAAAAAAATAAGCGAACCGGGAGTAAT
>NZ_JACKZS010000418.1 GCF_014222285.1 Nostoc sp. UCD121 | reverse complement strand
GTATTTATTTACTAAATTAGTTACTAAATGGAGATTTCTTGGCTATCATCAATATTTCCTCAAATAAAGCTGAATAACGACGTGCTTGAAGTTCTAGGGTGAATTCTTGTTCAGCTTTCTTGCGAGCATAAAATGACAGTTTTTCTAACCTCTGCTCATTTTCAAGTATCCAGACAATCCCTTTGGCGAAATCGCCAACTTCATAAGGGTTCGCTAAATACCCATTTTGCTGATGATCGACAATATCTTTTAAGCCAGTAGAATTAAATGCAACAACTGGAGTACCACAAGCAAGTGATTCAGAAGCTGTCTGTCCAAAAGATTCTTGCAGAGATGGCACAAGCATTACATCAGCTGCCGAGTAAACAGTTGCTAAAGATAGATCATCATATAAATGCCCTAAATAGGATGTTTTAAAGCCTAAATCTGGTGGATTTTCCGGTTGAGATGCCCCAAAAATAACCACTTCAAAGCTGTCCTTCCATCCAGCCTGACTCAATTCTTGTAGAGCTGGCTGCAACAAATGAAACCCTTTATTTCGATCGCTTGTTGCTTCTATAGCTCCAAAGAGAATCAGTTTCTTATCTTGAGGTAACTTCAGTGTTTCTCGTGCAAAATGTTGATTAATAGGTCGATATTTTTGAGTATCCAATCCGTGAGGAATCACCTCGATTCGCAAATTCTGAAACAAAGAACTGGAACGAGCGCACTCTGCTAACCAAGAACTTGGGGAAACCAGAGTTAAATTAATATTTTTCCAAGCTTTTACTTTGCGCCGCCATACCCAACGGGATAAATCCCACTCATTACTAGAGTTGAGTTGAGGGCAAGCTCCACAGGATACTTTGTAGCGATCGCATTCTCCAATAACGTGGCACCCTCCAGTAAACCCCCACATATCATGGAGAGTCCAAACTAGAGGAAGCTTTAGCTTAGAGAACGTTTCTATTTGCATAAAAGCTCCGCTAATCCAATGCAAATTGATTATATCTGGATTAATCTGAGCAACTTTAGGAATAACTCTATCTGGCAACCATTGAATAAAAAATGGTGTATTTTTCTTTTGAGTATAAAGCTTTAATGGTAGGCTTTCAAATGTCAATTTGGCTTTGGCGATGCCTTGAAACAGTCTAATTTTAGGTGCAATTACTGTTTTATCATTACTAGATTTTTCCTGAACTAGCATTTGTGACTGTAGTCCTATATCTTGCAAACCTGTGTGCAAACGATAGGCAGCCCTTGCAGCACCTCCACCAATATCGTGAGTACTAAGATGTAAAACTTTCATTTTTTTTAACTTCGTAATTATTAACTAAAATATTTTTATGATTTCGTTCATATTCAAGAGTCAAAGATAGCGACGTAGTTACATACATTAACCAATTCCAACTGGGAGTTAATAATCTTGCTTCTGAAAAATTGACTATTACAATGATAATTAGCATCTGCATTGGCCAATAATCTTCCGGCTTTTTAGCAACAGAAATAATTCGAGTTAATGCCATTACAAAGAACCGGAAAAAGCCTGCTGCAAAAGTCAAAAATCCTAAAAATCCTAATTCTAACAATAGTTCTAAAAATCCATTGTGAGCATTACTTGCCCAATCATAAGTAGCTCTTAGATTAGATGCAGAAGTACTAGTCCAAAATCCAGAAAATCCATAACCTAGCCAGGGTCTTTCCCAAATCTTGGACATCACTAGCTCCCAGAGATCGGAACGTCCATTAAAGGTAAGATCTTTGCCAGAAGTACCAACTACGGTATCGATATTATTGATAAGTAACATTAAACCGATAATGAGTAACATTAAAGTCGAAGTAATTAGAATAACTTGTAATTTATAATTAGTTTTTTGAAATGATTTATAGACAGGTAAAAGTAATATCATTGTTAATATAATCGTCAAAGATGTTGTGGAACGCGAGAGGATAATTAGACATATAGATATACCACATATTCCCCACATCAACCAACGATATCGATGGCTACTAAGAGCAAGGTGCAAAAAAACTCCTGTACTCCAAGCCATCATATATCCTAATTCATTTTTATGACCATAAATTCCGCTCCACATACCTACTAATTCAGGGGATTGATGAATATAACCTGGTATGAATGCAGAAAATATCATAGATAATAATGCAGATATACCAAGCGCCCAAGCGATTAGTCTCATTTGTTCACGGAGAGAATAACGCATTGCCAAATAGATTGCCAGAAAATATAGTCTGATTAAACCTCTCATATAAGTAAGACTAGAACTTAAGTCTCCTGACCACAAAAGAGAAAATATAACTATTGTTATTAAAAGAAACTGTAATGGACTTTTAGTAGTTACATAAAGAAAACCTTTCCAGTATAAAAGTAGGAAATAAAACAGAATTAAATATGAAACTATATTGAATATAGTATCTAGC
>NZ_JACKZS010000417.1 GCF_014222285.1 Nostoc sp. UCD121 | reverse complement strand
CTTGCTATGTATAGGGTTCAGGCATTTTTAAGTAAAATTGGCTCTATAGCGTAAATCTTGGGTATCTATCGCTACAAGAACTAGAGTTTTTATTAATTTTCTTTACAGGTTTTACAGGTTGAACGATGAATATCTTTCGCAGTAAAACCCCTGAAGCTCTTACAGGTAAAGGATTACAGCCAAAAGCATTAGCCTCCTACCACAGAGTATTTATAATTCTCTTGGGTAGGCGAAAAGCAAATATGGGGTCAGAAGTGCCAGTGCATTCATACACAAATTCTCATTAGACATCAAAAATACTAGAACGTATATATAGCAACACTTTTCAGACCATCTTGCAGGTTTTTACACCTATCTCGGCTCAATACCTAGTTAGCCCAACCAATAATTTCTCTGCCCGTAAGAGCCACCGACTCCGAGAGCGAAGCGGTCACGAGTTCGTCGGCTCAACACGACTTACCGACTAAAACCACGATCCTGCTGTAAGAGCTTTTCTTGCTCCTCCCTGAGATGAGCTTCTAGTTCTTGGCTCCAATCAGGATTATGGGTTTTGAGCCTTTTACCCTGCGGCAACAATTCTAATACTGCACTAGCCGCCTTATTCCCAAGTTCATCATTATTGAATGCTACGACAACCCTATTGAAACCTTTGAGAAATTCCATAGGTAGGTTATTCGGATCATCAGCGACTATCAACATGGTTCTAGTTGGTGGTAGCCCCTTGCAACTTGAGATAAGATAAGTGGCTGCTGACATCGCATCAATTGGTGTAGAACACAAAAAGACGTTTTCTACCTTGTCCGTTGGTTGCCCTCCCAATCTCAGATAAAACCAACCTTTTTGTGTAGAGGTGTTTTGGTCGTACTCCACAGTGCGATGATTTTCTCTAGGCTTTGACCAAACTAATGCGCCAGTTTTTTCACCATCTAAATCACGCTTGATAAACAAAATATTTCGTTGCTCATCCATGTAAAGCAACTGATTATTATGTAATCCTTGCACAATATAATCTGGTATGTAGCGTTTCTCGTCCAAATACTTGTGCAACACTTGCCAAACAACTTTATCCTCTGGTGGTGGAGTGAACTGGGGCTGTTGTTTGCGTTCAATTTCTTGAAGAAACTTTTCTAACTGCTCAATTGGGAGTGGTTTAGCAGGTTTGAGCAGCAATTCATGAATAGGTTCATCATCACGTTCTGGTTGGTAGTCAACACCGCGATGTTTTTGCAAACCAGGGAATGTGTAAGCTGCACCTAACTGTGTACCACTAAAAGCTTGCCCATCTTTCTCATAAGAAATGCCTTTAGACTTCCCATTCCTAGTAAATCCTGTTCTTACGCTAATGCCAGCTTGCTGCAACCGCATGATCAGCGTTGGCATTTGGGGATTATCAACTCCGGCTCTGTCAATTGTCTGCTGAACTTCCTCTTTGATGATACGTTGTGGAGGAGAGTCACGTTGTCCCTGTGAAAATTCTTCTTGCTCTCGCCTTATGCGTCTAATTTGTCCGGTGCTGGGCGTGCGATTCAGTTTTTCTCTACTGCCCTGCACTTGGACTAACTCATAGTCTTGCTCAATTTGTCGCAGAACTTTCTCAGAGCGAACATAATCCCAAGAATCATGCACTACTAGCCCCGTGTCCATCCTGATCCGGCTGGCTGCAATGTGGATGTGGTCGTCGTCGGTGTTATGGTGGCGAAAGATGACAAACTGATTGGCATCAAAGCCCATCTCCTTCATGTAGCGTGAGCCAATCTCGCTCCACTTCTCATCATCTAATTTATCGTCTTTAGCTGCTGATAGAGAAACATGATAAACAACTCGGTCTGCATCAGAATTTAGTTGTCGAGATAGCTTAAATTCACGCGCCAATTCTCGCGCATTTCTCCCGCTCATGTTGCCGCCGATTAGTTTGGCATCTTCACGGGATTCCAAATAATCTAACAACTTGCGAAAACCTCTGCCCTTAGTCTGCTTCCCAATCATCGGATTCCTCTTCCTCCTCCGAGTCGTCATCATCAACATCATCCGAGGCAATGTCTCGCCTACACTGATGCAGCAGTTCTAAAAGTTCTCTTAGAAGTTCTGGATCAGCAGGTAAAGTTCGCCCAACTAAGAGTGCTATGTTAGTTGCCTTTACAAGCTGGTTGAGGTTATTCCCGATTTGTCCTAATTCCCAATATGTTTGCAAGCTAATTTTACTTAGTCGTTTTGGTAATGGACGCATCAACGCATTACGCCTCATCAGTTCACTCGCTGACATCCCCGCGTCAAGTGATTTTATTCGCAGCAAGTCCAGTTCGATGTCGCTCAATCTTACTGGAAAAATATGCTTTCGGACTAGAGCTTTTGACTGCTTGCGGTTCGCCATAAATCGAGAATATATCGGGACATTGCGAGGGGGGTTTTTCAAGGGGGGTTTCCCCACTTGAACCAGTCTGCCGTTCGAGCGAAGCGAGACAGAGCGTAAGCTTTGAGGC
>NZ_JACKZS010000416.1 GCF_014222285.1 Nostoc sp. UCD121 | reverse complement strand
CCCGGCTGTCAATTGTCACATTCTGTAAATGGAGAGCCATGCTTTCATAAGTGGGTAACTGACGACCCTTGAGCTTGCCAAACCAACCAAACATCCAACGATAAGCATAAAAACGTTTTCCTGGTTCAACTTGGTTCAAATACTGGACAATATTTTCAAACTCAGCATGAAGAAAGGCGTACTCTTGTGCTGATTGTCGTTCTAGGAATTTAACGGTATTAGCAAGATGATCCGCTTGATAATTGCTCCTCGCATCATAATCCCCGGCACGAGCTAGAGCGTCTACAAAGTTGCCACGTACAAAAGGCAAGGGGGCAATTTCTTTAGTGCGGTTGGAGTGTTCGACAACAAACCATAGCCACGCAGCACCGCCAATTAAACCACCAACTAGCGCCAGTGGGTTGACCGCATAACAAACCGCTCCAATCCCAGAAGCCAACAAACCAAGTACACGGGTCATGTCTGCTTCATTCTCAGATGCCCGTGCCATTTCAAATAATCCATCTTTTCTCTCTTGCAGCCATTGGGCAATATTTCCGGCTTCCAAGTGAGACAAGCTAGGATATGATTCGCGTAAATGTTCCGTTTCCTTAGTTGTAATTTTTGGGATATCGTTACTTTGCATAAATGCCTCCCTTGGTAAACGTTGCCGCCCTTTTTTTATAGTTATTAATTTCTTGGGCGGTTTCCGTTCTAATCCTTTGTCAAGCGCCAGATGGCAAACCCAATTTCACCAGCCATCATTGTGCCGATGTTAAACAATATGCAGCCCAAAATCATGAATGGGGCTGTAAATTCAAACGGGTTACGAGCTGCAAAGGTGGTGACAATATCAAACGCCCAAACAGCAATCACAACTAACCCCGCACTAGAGCGATCGCGTATACCTGCGGTTTTGTAGTCCGCCCAGAGTTGGCCTACCAAGTCAATCTTGCCACTAGGCTTGGTTTCAAGCTCATAAACCATGTGGTCTTGAAGTTCCCGCCTAGCTGAATCTGGGTTCTTACCGCGTAGGGCGTGAGCTTCAATTACTTGCACACCTATAGAAATTATGAATGCCAGGTAAAAAAACGGGTTGAACAGTGCAAACGGCACATTTAGCCAATTCCAAGTAGGCTCAAACCAGGCAAAAACAGGCGGGCCTTGAAAGATTAATTGCCAAGTTGAATCAGCACTGATTATGGAACCGCCGATAAATAAAATCCCGCCAACTAATGCACGACCCGCACCACCGTTAGCAACAAACTGATTAACAATCGCGGCAGCAGCCCTAATGGGTAAGCCAACAATCATCACAACGGCCTTGGCACAAAAATCAATGATTTCACCAAGCGATCGCTTCTTATCTTTGGGCTTACTATCGCTGTTGTTAGTACTGTTACTTTCTGCACCATTAGCCATTACTTCCTCCTAGTTTGTTTGATATTTTGAACGCTTTTACAGATTCTTTTGTCTTTGTGCTTCCACTTCCAAATTCCTTCTTCAATTCGTCCAATACACCTGCCCGTCGCATCAAAAACATCAACAATCTCATCATCAAGATATAGGGTTGTGTCTGGTCTGGGATTGCGTTTAGCGCTATCAAAGTAATTGGTAATTCTCAACTTGCGACTTGTGGGCATCACTCCCGCCTCATACAAGGCATCACTGGTTTTAGCCCGTTCTTCTATGCGGGAACGTTCTAATTCTTCTGAGGCTTTTAGCCGTTGAAGCTCTGCATAAGCCCCTAACTTGGGTACTAAGGGGATGATTACAGGCAATATGCAAATGCCAACACCAGCCAAAGCTAAGTACAGTTGTTTCTTATACATGAGACTACTGTGTTATAGCGCGTTCTTACTACAAATTTTTCCCCTGTTTCACACATCTCTTTAATAAGGTGTTTCATGTTTCACGCCCTGAAACACTGATGAAACCGTTGAAACGTTTCATGAAACAGTGCTGTGAAACAGTTGGATGAAACACTACCCTTCATCACGGCTTTCGAGCAAGGAATTGTCTAGTGTTTCATGTTTCACGTTTGATGTTTCATGCTGGGGGAATGCTGTTTCATGCTGTTTCACGCCCTGAAACACTGATGAAACCGTTGAAACAGTTTCGTGAAACAGTGCTGTGAAACAGCTTCGTGAAACAATCCCGCCCATAAAGGCTTTCGAGCAAGGAATTAACTGGTGTTTCATGTTTCACGTTTGATGTTTCACGCGGGGGAATGCTGTTTCACGGTGTTTCACGCCCTGAAACACTGATGAAACCGTTGAAACGTTTCATGAAACAGTTTCGTGAAACAGTTTTAAGAAACACTCGCGCCCATCACTCTTACTTTGATGCCCGTCCCAGAAAAGTCAATCCTGCACCAACAAGTAATCCCAAGGGAATGAACACCCCACTGCCAATTAATCCAGTAGCAACAACGCTACCAACGAGATATGCACTGCCACCTAAAGCGCCAACAACTGAAGTAGCAAACAATCCGGTACTGAGAATATCCATAACTTGATTTTTCCTTTGATGAGTTAATAGTTCTTGAAGTAATCGGATTTCGGCAACAGT
>NZ_JACKZS010000042.1 GCF_014222285.1 Nostoc sp. UCD121 | reverse complement strand
AATTATACTATTCTTTATGTTCATGGAAATTCTGAAGATTTAGGAGATATTAAAGAAATCCTATAAAAATTACACGCATGGGGTTTTAGTGCCTTTGCTTATGATTATCGTGGTTATGGTACGAGTCAAGGCAAGGCGACAGAAAGCCACTCATACGAAGATATTAATAGCGCTTATAATTATTTGACCGAAAATTTAAAAACACCACCTGAAAGAATTATAGTTTTGGGGCGTTCGGTTGGCGGTGGTTCTGCGGTAAACTTAGCAATGCGAAAACCGATAGCTGGTTTAATTCTTGAAAGTTCGTTTATTTCCGCTTTTCAAGTAATAGTAAGTTTTAAGATTTTACCTTTTGACAAATTTCCCAATCTGGACAATATCAAAAAAGTAAAATGTCCGATACTAGTGATTCATGGCAAAGCAGATGATGTCATTCCTTTTGCTCATGGAGAAAAGTTGTTTAATGCTGCAATATCGCCAAAGCTTTATTTGTGGATTAAAGAAGCAAATCATAATGATTTATTCTGGATAGCTGAAAACAAGTATCAGAAAGCTTTACAAGAGTTTACTACTCTTGTAAAGGCAAATCAGTAATTATCCTCTCATTCTATTCTCCTTTAACTCTCCTTAATCACTTTCGTCATCATAAAATTTGAAACCCTTAGTACTTATTGTTTATTTACTTAAATAATCTATTACAACTTTAGTTTGCATAAAAAAAGTCCGCTTTCGCGGACTGTGGACATTGGATAAGGTTAAGTTGTCACCAAGAGTGTCTACAAGATGTTAGACTCAATATTCATTCTTTATTAGTACACTTTAAAAATCAAGTTCCTCAGAGCAAACATTAGGACATAACTCATTGATTTAAGTCTTTAAAAAAAATATCTAAAAATATATTTTACGGAATTTTAGAAGCGATTTATAAAGTGAAAATAAAATTATTGTAGGGTGTGTTAGGCGCATATTTCGATATGATTTGTCACAAAGAATATGACTGAGTGCCTAACGCACCTTGTTATATAGCGATGCGTTAGGCTAAAGCCGTAACACACCTACTTAATATTTTCTTTATAAATTGTCTCTTAATTACGTATATAGTCGATACAAAAACTATTCTTCACAAAACAATGGTTAAAATATCGCTCTATTATAATCCCAAAACAGTGCTTTATATTAATAATTAATCAGACATAATTAAGAGATTTATGTCTGGATTTATATAAAATTCAAGTATTTTTATTTTCAGACTTAAACCAGGTTTTTGCAAAATTAAATCAATTAACGTTGAAATTTCACTTAGTTTGAAAGATATTTTGTACCATTTTCTTGCCTACATTCACCGCCGCCTTATCTAACTCTGCAATCTCGCTGACGTTTAATTGCCAACCTAAAGCACCAATATTCTCTCTTGCCTGTTCTACGCTCTTGGCTCCAGGGATGGGAATGGTTCCTTTACAGATGCACCAATTAATTGCTACCTGTGACATGGTTTTGTTTCTGGATTGTGCCACCTCTTGCAAACATCCCAAAAGCGAACTGCCAGCAGAAGCCGCTCCGCGTCTACGCATTCCTGGTAATATCTGCCTAAACAGCAGACCTCGAATACCTTTAGGCAAATGGCCTTGCTCAGAGTATTTTCCTGTCAGTAGTCCCAAAGCTAGAGGGCTGTAAGCAATCAATTTAATTCCCAACTCATCACAAAGGTCTTTAAGCCCTAATTGAGTGACAGGATATGTAGACAACAAAGAGTATTGAACTTGCAGAGTAGTAATAGGAACACCTCGTTCAGCAAACTTTTTCTGCACTTGCTTAAGCTGTTTAGGTCCATAATTGGAAAGTCCTACTCCCTTAACTAGTTCTTGCTCATATAAATCGGCAAGACCATCTAACAGTCCTACCTCTTGCCAAGGGGCGTAATTTGCTGTTGACCAGTGCATCTGTACCAAATCTACGTTTTTTCCTAGGCGTTGGGCAGATGACTTGCAAGCCTTTACCATTGATTGACGTGTCCATCTCCACGGGTAAGCAGCCAGCTTAGTCGCAATACAAATATTTTCTTTGTTTGAACCTAAATATTCTCGGTTGAATCGTCCCAGCAGTAACTCACTTCGACCATTCAATCTCCCAGTTCCGTAAGAATCACCCGTATCAAATAAAGTCACACCGTTGTTTACGCAAAGGTTAAACACCGCTTGCAACTGGTCATCCATACTTTCGTCATATCCCCAAAGCAGTTGGTTGCCCCAGGCCCAAGTCCCGCAGCCCATGCTTGGGAGGGAGAGTTTTTGGAGAGTCTGCATGTTTGCTCTCTGTAGATTGCCTTATTAATTATCAGGCATATATTGCAGGTATTAACGCACAAGTAGCAGGATTAGCTGGTAAATGAGGAGAATATTCTAGCAGTCGTGCAACCTTGTCTATTTTGTTTTAAAAGTTGACAAATAGATTCGCTACTTTTGTATTAGATAATATATATTTTTAGTTGCTTTTAACTAGCAACTTAATCACTAAGTATTAAGATATTGTCGAATTTGCAAGAAGCCTAGCTTTCTGAGTCCAAGCGTTATTAAAAAACCCAACCTCTGGCACTTCTAATTCAAATGAATGAGGTGGTGATTGTAGCAATAAGGACGAACCTTTATCATGAGCCTCCACTAAATTAACTATCCAGGGAAGAAAGTCTAAGATTTCTTTTGGTAGCACAGTTAATTCAAAGTCCCACATCAAGTTAAGACCTCGGCAGACTTGTCCTTTTCTGAACGTCGCTACTCTCCCAGCACTCTTGTTTATAGCCAGTCGAAGAATGAACGGACGGAATGGGACAAATTCATCAGGTGCGGTATAAGCGTATACATTTACATAGTTTAGTCTTTCCCTACGATCCATCCAAGATGCGATCGGGGAATTACTACTATAAGATGTACCAGTTACAATCACCGGCATATTCATAGAAGCAGCGAAGTTAGAGTAGAACTTATGCCTGAGTTCGCTAACAATATGTTTAGCTTCTGGGTTCATGGTTGCTACACCTATTACAAAAACGATGCCTACGGTAAGCTAGGCTAACAAAATCAACAGAAGCACAAAAAAAGGCAGACGGTCTTGTCTGCCCTCAAGACTTTAGAGCTAAATTCTTAGGTTTAGACCTTAATAACGACGAGAGGAACCACCATCACCACCCCTTCTACCGCCAGAGGAACCTCCATCAGTCTTGGGTTTAGCTTTATTCACTTTTAAACTTCTACCCATCCACTCAGCATTATCAAGGGCTTCAATTGCTGCTGTTTCTTGTGCGTCTGATTCCATTTCTACAAAGCCGAAACCTCTCATCCGACCTGTTTCTCGGTCGATAGGTAATTGAACATTTTTTACCGTTCCGTATTCTGCAAAAACGTTGCGGAGGTCATCTTCTTTAACCTCATAAGATAGATTACCAACGTAAATTGACATACAATATCTCCAGAATCAGAGGGTGCAGAGATTTAGATGCGGAGAGGTCTGTAATACAAGTATCTATAAAAACAAACTACACAGCCGAATTTAATCTTCTATCGATACTTTATCATAAATTGAAAACTTATGTTCATAAGCAACATTATACTTATTTGTTTAGCTAAATATCTGTACAGTTGGTGAAACTCTTTTAAAATGAACCTACCAGCGATCGCACTAAATTTGAAGTCACTAAAAAAATTAAATTACTGATACTTATTTCTATTCCAAAAGGATTAGTAATATTTAAATTTTATTCACTCAAAATTACAAAAGAATGGAATTAAATAAAACCAGTGCGATCGCTTGTAACGTAAAATTAGTTTTCATCCGGCATTTGCTAACACCTTGACACCCATGTATTGCGACTACCTTATCCAAATCCTGACTGCCCGTGTATATGATGTTGCCCAGGAAACACCACTGGAGTATGCACCAAATTTGTCTGCGCGGCTGAATAATCAACTCCTGTTGAAACGTGAGGATATGCAGTCAGTATTTTCCTTTAAACTGCGAGGTGCTTATAACAAAATGGTGCAACTACCACCAGATGTATTAGCACAGGGTGTAATTGCAGCGTCTGCGGGCAACCATGCTCAAGGAGTCGCCCTTGCAGCCAATCGTTTGGGAACCAAAGCAATTATTGTCATGCCAATAACCACACCTCAAGTCAAGGTGGACGCAGTTAGAATGAGGGGCGGAGCAGTCGTGTTACATGGAAACACCTACGACGATGCTTATAGCTATGCCCGTGAATTAGAAGTGGAAAAAGGTTTGACCTTTATTCATCCCTTTGACGACCCTCATGTAATTGCCGGACAGGGAACTATTGGGATGGAAATTTTACGACAATATCAGCAACCCATCCATGCAATTTTTGTCGCAATTGGAGGTGGTGGATTGATTTCTGGGATTGGGGCTTATGTAAAACGATTGCGTCCTGAAATCAAGATTATTGGTGTTGAACCAGTAGATGCTGATGCGATGTCTCAATCGCTCAAAGCCGGGCATCGGGTGCGCTTATCGCAAGTGGGGTTATTTGCTGATGGCGTGGCGGTGCGAGAAGTAGGTGAAGAAACCTTCCGTTTATGTCAGCAGTATGTAGATGAAATTATTTTGGTGGATACTGATGATACTTGTGCTGCGATTAAAGATGTGTTTGAAGATACGCGATCAATTTTAGAGCCAGCCGGTGCATTAGCGATCGCAGCTGCCAAAGCCTACGCAGAACGAGAACAAATTGAGGGACAAACCTTAATTGCCGTAGCCTGTGGTGCAAACATGAATTTTGATCGTCTCCGATTCGTGGCAGAACGGGCCCAGTTGGGCGAACGTCGGGAAGCAATCTTTGCAGTCACAATTCCTGAAGAACGGGGAAGTATTCGCCAATTTTGTGAATGTATTGGCAACCGCAATCTTACCGAGTTTAATTATCGCATTGCTGATGAAAAAACAGCCCATATTTTTGTAGGTGTGCAAATTCAAAACCGTGCTGATGCTGCAAAGATGGTAGAAACTTTTGAAGCTCAAGGATTTGAAACTCTTGATTTAACAGACGATGAACTAACTAAATTACATCTGCGGCACATGGTGGGTGGGCACTCTCCCCTAGCTCATAATGAATTACTTTACCGTTTTGAGTTTCCCGAACGTCCTGGCGCATTGATGAAGTTTGTAACTTCCATGAGTCCCGACTGGAATATTAGTCTTTTTCACTACCGCAACAACGGCGCAGACTACGGTCGAATAGTAGTTGGTATCCAGGTTCCTCCCCACGAAATGGAAGAGTGGCAAGCTTTTCTCGATAACCTGGGCTATCGCTATTGGGATGAAAACAAGAATCCCGCATACAAGCTGTTTTTGGGATAGGCGAGGGGAGAAGAGGCAGAGGGGCAGGGAGAACGGAGCAGAGGGGAAAGAGGTAAGTTTTGTATCTCTCCTCTGCTCCCTGCCCTCTGCCTCCTCTCCCATGCCCAATTTAACGAGCCTTCGATATCAGATTAGAGTCCCAGGTATAGAAGCCGATTTCGTTCGGAACCCTAGAGAATCTGCCTGTCCGATAGCCTCTAGATAATTCATTCAACACCTTATTTTTGATCTCTCTAATTTGCTGAGAATCTAGTTCTCCATAAATTCCGGCGATGACTTCAGCAACGCTGAAAACTTTACCTGGATTTTCTTCAAACAGAGAGGTAAGAGCATCAATTAAGAATTGACCCTCAAACCCTTTGAGCATCGGTACTGCTTTTGGTGGGGGTACAAAAGGCTTCTTATTTTTGTTTCTAGAAGCACCATTGCGTTTACTTGGGGCTACCAAATTTAAATCCAGAGTATAACAACCTGGCTCATCGGGAATAGTTACCCAGTAATTCCTTTCTCTACCTTGGGTGAGGGAAGATTGAACCCTACCTTTAACTACTTTGAATAAATTGGAATCTAACTCTCCATAAAGCGATCGCACGATAAAATCGATATGACAGACAGTGCCTATCTGCTCTTGCAATAGCTGTTTAATGGCTTCCATTCGGGAGATAGCGTGATTGTACTGGGGTAGCATGGGGATTTCTGCCACCCTCGTTGAACTATCGTTGTTCTCTGAGGCTATCTTTGCATCTGGCGATGTAGTTGGAAGTTTTCTCTCTTTTGTATCAACAGCAGCAGAAAAGGAATTATCGATCTCAACCTGATCCGAGTCTGTGGGTTCTGACTGTAGAGACTCCACCAAGTTGATTTCGTTGATGTCATCAAGAGGTGATAAAAACCGCAGAGAGCCTTCTGGGGAAACATTTGAGGTTTCATCAGCCGCCGCCAGTCTTGATATCTGCTTGTTGGAATCGGAAAAAGACCAGTTAGACAACAACGCTTCTACATGATCGAGTTGCGATCGCGCCTGCACAAAAAGGCGTTCATACTCTTCCGTGAGGCGAGCATAATAGTCTCGTAATTCCAACAATGGAGAGAGGAAAGTGCCCGGAGGTGGTTCTAATTGTCCATTTTGAGTCATAAGGCTTCAATCAATTTAAATCGATGTCACTTTTGTAAGACATTGGTCTGGGTTTTGCTTTCTGAGATGTTGGCTGAGATTTCTTAGGTGCTTGGGGAGGGCGACATCTCTCGCAATATAAAGGTCGAGGCCCGAACGTCTCGCGTTTTGTCAGATCGTTACACTCTTTACAGACAAACTGAAAAACACGAGTATGAATCTGTCTTTTGTGCGCCCTGACAGTGTATTCTCTAACATCAATGAATTTACTTGCCATAATCAGGATTGTGAATTGCCTTCGGATCAACGTCCTATCAATATAGCTATTCAAGCAAATCAAACTGCATCAGTGTGTGTTTATGTAGAAGTTTTATTCAAATCAGTGAATTTGACATTGAACATAAAGTACAGATGAGCAACTTGAGAGTTAGCCATTGACTATCATCTCAGCATATAGTTGATGATGAGCAAAAACTACCACCATTTCTATGATGCTTGATTGTGAATACAATTCCCACTACCTATAACTAGCTGCTGTTGCCTGGCGTGATGCACTTTCGATACAAATGGGTAGCCTTCAACTAAAGCACAATCTCTCTCAATCATGCCAGTTTTGTAAATTGAAAAGCACATATCGGAATAATCTTGCCAAGAAAAGGCAAGCATAAACTAGTTTGGCTGGATAAGATTAGACTTCGACAATAGTTTCTTAAAGACCTTTTGGAGGTGCTTTAATAGACTGTGAATTAAATCTTACCAGAGTATCCTTCAGTCCCTGATTTTGATTCATCTGGATGCAGAAACGATTTTCATCGACCTCATCAGGGAAATTGAGCATAGGGGAGTGCAAGATTATTCGCTTCTACTTTTATTGATGGAAAAATCAAGTTATTACCAGTGTGTATAATTGCCAATTATATAAAGTAGACTACTTTTAAGCCCTCTTCCCCATAGTAGATGGGTGACGAGTAGCAAAGCAATTTATGTATAAAGAAGAACCACCTCCCGTTTTTAAGAAGGCGGTTCTCACAGCTAATCAAAATATAAGAGAAAGTTCAAGACTCCCGAATGTTGAATTGAATTAACCAAGATTGACTTTGACGGCTTTGTGTTTTTCTGATTCCGCTTTCGGCAAAGTTAAGTGGAGAATACCATTTTTGTACTCAGCTTGCACTTTGTCATTTTGAATTTGGGAGGGTAACGGGATTACCCTTTGAAATTTCCCATAACGGAACTCAGACCGAGTAATACCGTTTTCTTCACTCTTGGTTTCAGTTTTACGCTCACCGGTAATCGAAATTGATTCGGGAGTTGCTTCTACATTGATATCTTTTGCTTCTAGACCAGGTACTTCTAGTTTCAAGCGAATTGCATCATCAGTTTCTTCTAGTTCAGCAGCAGGACTAAATATAAATCCAGACCTCTCACCACCATTAGTAGTTGGCATCAATCTGTCAAATAAACGATTCATTTGCCTCTGCAAGGTGTCGATTTCTCGGAATGGTTCCCAAGATTCAGTATCCCGAAATGGTTCTAAACGTTCACTATCCCGGAATGGGTTCCAACGCACCAGTGGCATAAATATCACCTCTAAGATGAACTATTTTGTCTTAGGAGGCTCAATCTCAAGCTTTTTAGCTTGCGAACAGCTGATAAAATGGGTTGTTAAGCAATCTTAAATTGCACAAAGCTCAATTTCAAGCTTCCTAGTTATTAGACTAAATCAACCTTCAAGTTGAGTAGGTTCGGTTTCATCGCAATGTGCGATGTCTACGACGGTCACTGAGCGGAGTCTGTCTACGACGGTCACTGAGCGGAGTCGAAGTGCTACGCAATAACCGTACCTGTTGAAATACTCACAAAAAATCAGGAAATTTTACATCCTTCTAGAGACGTAAAACTTCTACACCTCTACTCCTGACTTGTAGCAGGCGGTGCAGCAGGTTGTGATTGAGGTTGTTGGCGTAAACGGCGCAACGAGTCCCGCAACTTGTTCTGGTTAGAGTTGTCTCTTCGCCGCCGCCGATTTGCGGTTGGTTGTGGCTTTTGTGATGAATCGTTAGTCGTTTGCTCACGCCGGATACGGCGTAAAGACTCTCTAGCAGTTCCTTGAGTGCGAGTTGTGCTAGCTCCAGATGATGAGTTGGTAGGGGTACTTTCCCTTGTTTGAGGTTCCAATCGTCTACTAAATCCAGATATTACTGGTCTTGTGGTTCTAACTTCATTAGATGAAGGTGGTGTCAACTCTCTACGCCGACGTTTTGGAGCTTCTTCTGTGGAATTAGCAGCTGTTGTCTGTTGGGTTCTCTCTTCTACTTCTCTTTGTCTTTTCCGTTCTTGAACTTGGCGCGATCGCCGTGAACCTTGTATGGCAAATTCAGTGGCTATTGATACCCCTTGTCTACCACCTTCTGCGGGTTTTAATTTCCAGTCACGCGCCTGTCTTACAGTTTCTTCATCCAAATCGCGGTTTCCACTGGAGCGAGCAACCCGCACATTGGTAACATTGCCTTGTGCGTCAGTATCAACAGCTACTTCTACTCTACCTTCAACTCCTCGCCGCCTTGCTGCTTCTGGATATTTGGCATTACATTCGCGGCAGGCTGCACGACCATTACCATTACCTGAACTGTTAATTTTTGGAGGTGTTGGCGCTACTGGCGCTGTTGCTACTGGCGGACGATTTTCTGTTTGATTGCCAGTACTTGAGCCAGTACCACTACCAGTGCCAGAGCCAATTCCTGAGCCAACGCCACTGCCAATACCACCACCAGAGCCAGTGCCAGTTCCTCCACCAGCGCCACTACCACTGCTTGTACCTACAGCAATACCGCTACCTGAGCCTAAACCAACACCAGAGCCACCACCACTCTGAGGAGCAACAGTTGCCACAGGGATTTCTGGTTTGGGAGCAATTTCCCGATTTACTGGCTGTGGGTTTTGAGTAGTTTGTTGTGGTTGTTGTTGAACTGGCTGTGGGTTTT
This sequence comes from Nostoc sp. UCD121, assembly GCF_014222285.1. Taxonomy (GTDB): domain Bacteria; phylum Cyanobacteriota; class Cyanobacteriia; order Cyanobacteriales; family Nostocaceae; genus Nostoc. The sequence goes on along the minus strand of NZ_JACKZS010000042.1, from coordinate 33,083 downwards.
GAATAGTTTGTTGCGGTTGTTGTTGAACTGGCTGAATTGTCGATTTTTCAATCAATTCTTGTACTGGTTTTTGTACTTGTGGAGTTTCTATAGATTGTTTTTGAACGATTTGTGGCTCTTTTTTGGGTTCTTCTGGAATTTTTTCAAGTGGTTTTTCTGGTTCCACAGCCGGAGAATCCACGATCGCTAACTCTATCGCTTCATCTTCTTCTTTAGGCACTCTCGTCAAATAATTACTTATGCCTGATGACAGTACGCCGATATGCAGCGCCAGTGAACCTATCAGACTGTAAGTCAGAAAAGACTTGAGAGCCTCAACTTCTTTGGAACGTTGCTCGACAGTAATGCCAGAAAAACTCATAGCTATTGCTACCTATTCTCACTAATTTAGCCATCTTAGAATGCAAGGTTACAAATATCAAGTAAAAAATTAAAATTACTTGCGATCGCCTTACGGAACCCTTCACTAGCAAAAACATCTTTCAAAACCACCAATATCATGGTTTTGGAACAAAATTAATTTTTGTTTCATTTCAATTAAATTTTTTTATGTAAAACAAACAAACAATTAAATAAAAATCATGATGGCTACATTTGAAAAAATTATCATTATATTTTATATTTTATTGAGAAAAAGTTTCAGCTTTTCTCTAGATTCTGGTAGTCTGATTTTGTATTGTGGATGATGTTATAGAGGCACTACATGGGAATTCAGAATTTGTTTGCAGCAGGCGGTGTGGTCATGTGGCCCCTGTTGGCGTTTTCGGTATTGGGTGGGGCACTGATCATTGAGCGGATCAGATTTTGGATACGGATCAATCAGCGTCAAAGCCGTGTGGTGCGAGATGTTTTGAATCTCTACCGTCTTGATAATGTTGTCGGCGCAATGGATAAACTTCGGAAAAACGCAGATTTACCATTGGCACGGATTTTTCTTGCGGCTTTAGAATTGGAAGAGCCAAATCCAGAGGAATTTCGTTTGGCATTAGAAAGCGAATCTCAGGCTGAGATACCTGTACTCAAACGTTTCCAAAACATTTTTGAGACAATTATCGGGCTAGCGCCATTATTAGGTCTTCTCGGCACAGTGTTAGGATTGATTGCCTCCTTTGCTTCCCTAAACCTTGGCGATGTAGGAGGTACTAAAACAGGTGGCGTTACATCTGGGATTAGTGAAGCCTTGGTATCAACCGCATCAGGATTGATAGTTGCGATTTTTACACTCTTGTTTGCCAATACCTTCCGGGGATTGTACCAAAGACAAATTGCACTAATTCAGGAGTATGGAGGACAGCTAGAATTACTCTACCGCCGTCGTTATGAACGAGGAGAAAAAACGTATGCGTCTACAAGATGAGCCAGAACTTCCATTACAGATCAACATCGTGCCGATGATTGATGTGATTTTTGCAATTTTGACATTTTTTATCATGTCAACTCTGTTTTTAACCCGCTCAGAAGGTTTACCAGTAAATTTACCGAAGGCCAGCACAGCGAAACAACAGCAAGTTCCCACTAAAATTACTATTACGGTAGATGACAAAGAACAGATAAGTCTGAACCGGAAACCGATAGCAGTTGATGATGTGACAGAGCAAATACGTGCTTTAGTTGGTTCTAACCCAGAGGTGTTGGTGATTATTAATGCTGATGAGAAAGTTGATTATGGTCGAGTAGTAGCGGTGATGGATCGGGTTCGTAAAGTTGAAGGGGCAAAGTTAGCGATCGCTACCCAAAAATAAAAAGTAGAAATATTGTACATCAGAAGTTCAGAGAGTCAGGAAAATTCGATATTCTGACTCCTAACTCCTTTTTCTCTAATAACTAATATCAGCTACCGTTACGCATCTGTAATTCTTGATATATAAGTTTAAGTAATAATTCTTGGTGAGAATGGATGAAAAAGTGGTCGCCGTTGAACTCATGTAATGAGAAAGCAGCGATGGTCTGTTCTCGCCATGCTTGCAAAGCTTCATGACTAACGTCTTGGTCTTGCAAACCACCAAAAATAGTAATAGGACACTCCAGTGGTTGTTTTTGAGTGTAAATATAAGTTTCTAGAACTGCAAAATCTGCCCGCAAAATCGGGAGAAATATCTGCATTAGTTCCTCGCTTTCTAGCACTGCTTTGGGTGTACCGTTAAGGCTGCGTAGCTCGTTCTGCAAATCATGGTCTGAGAGGATATGCAAGGGTGGTTTTATGGGTGACAATTGCGGAGCGCGACGAGCAGAGATGAAGAGGTGAAAGGGAGTAAGATTATACTGATAGCGAAGTAGACGGGTCAACTCAAAGCTAACTAACCCGCCCATACTATGACCGAAGAAAGCGAATGGTTTGTCTAAGTATGGTAACAGAACTGGAGCGATCGCTTCAACAAGAGGTTCTAATCGCGTCAAGGGTGCTGACTTAATCTGTCTTCCCCGCCCCGGATATTCCACAGCACAGACTTCGACATTACTCGGTAGATTATTAGGCCAAGTGCGAAAAATTGCCGCGCTACCACCAGCGTAGGGGAAGCAAAATAAACGCAAGTTTGCTTGCGGATTTGGTCGGGGACAGATAACCCAGGAATTGAAGCTTGGTGTAGTTGTCATAATAGAGCTTAGAGTTGGATAACACAACTCTGCTTTAATTTTTAGATATATTCACCGATAATCTTATGACAGGAATGGAACCTTGGGCTATATCAGCCGTTAGCGGTGTCGCCGCTATGGTTTTCCAAAGCGGTGGTCAGGCTTTAGGAGTATTAGGCAAAACTCTGGATGAAAAAACGAAGAAGTTAATTTTTACTGCATCCAATCAATATGAAGAGAACTATAAAAAACGGCATGGGATTCTTAAAGTATTGGGAATGTGTGAACCCATAAAGATGGAATCGGTCTATACAGCAGTACAGTTTTTAGGTGATGATGCTATCCGTAGTTTTGAATCTATTGAAAATTTAGAAGAAGTCTATCGCCAAGGTAAAGTCCGAAGGCTTCAATCTCAAAATAGTGGAAAAAAAACAGGAATTCAAGTTGCTAATGATAAACAATATCTGATGGTACTTGGTGGGCCCGGTGCAGGAAAGTCTACATTTTTGCGAAAGATGGGACTAGAAGCACTCAAAGGCAGAAAAGGAGGGTTTAAACACACTTGTATTCCAGTTTTTATCGAATTAAAAAGATTTCAATATAGCAATATTAATATTGAAAACCTTATTACGGAAGAGTTTTCTATTTGTGGCTTTCCATCACCAAATGAATTTACAGTTAAAGCTTTAGAACAAGGTAAATTATTAATTTTGCTGGATGGTTTGGATGAAGTACCAACAAAAAACTTGACTAAGGCAATTAGCGAAATTAAAAACTTTGTTGACAAGTACGATCAAAATCGTTTCATTGCTTCCTGTCGCACGGCAGCTTATCGCAGCACTTTTCGTCGCTTTAGTGATGTGGCAATGGCAGACTTTGATGATACCCAAATTCAGCAATTTATTTATAATTGGTTTCATTCAGATGTAGATAAGCAGGAAAAGACAGGCGAGAAATGCTGGGAGTTACTGCAAAAACCAGAACATGAAGCTGCTAAAGAGTTGGCGCACACACCTTTATTGCTGACATTTCTGTGTTTAGTTTATGACCGTTCCCAAAGTTTTCCAGATAATCGCAGTGTTCTTTACCGGAAGGCACTACGGATATTGCTAGAAGAGTGGGCATCAGAAAAGCGAATTCTCAGAGATGAGATTTATCAAGGACTGCATACAGAATTAGAAGAGATATTACTATCAGAGATTGCTCATACAGGTTTTGAGTCTGACAGGCTATTCTTTTCACAGCGCGATATTGTTTATCAAATTAAAACATTTTTAGCGAGTAATCTCAATGCACCTCAGTATTTAGATGGGGAATCAGTGCTGAATGCGATCGCTATTCAACAAGGAATTTTGGTAAAACGCGCTGAGGAGGTCTTTTCCTTCTCTCATCTAACGCTACAGGAATATTTAACAGCACAATATATTGATGACCATCGCCAAGTTGATAAGTTAGTTACTGAACATCTAATAAATGAACGCTGGAAAGATGTGTTTTTGTTAGTAGCTGGGTTAATGCGTGGTGGTGCAGATAATTTGCTGCTGCTAATGGAAAAGGAAGCGCAAAAATATATTAATACCCCGAAGTTACAAGCTTTATTAAACTGGGCAGAACAGGTAACAGTTGGATCGCCAGGAGATTTTAAACCTGTGGGTAAACGTGCATTTGCGATCGCCTACGCAAACGCGAACGCAAACGCCAGCGCCATTGCCAACGCCAACCCCAACGCCTACGCTTACGCCAATGCCTATGCCAACGCCTACGCATACGCCTACGCAAACGCCTACGCATACGCTAACGCCATTGCTAATGCCAACGCCAACGTCTACACCAACAACTACGCATACGCCAGCGCCTACGCCTACGCCATCGCCTACACTCGTAAACTTGAAGAATTAAAATTTTTCAATAATGTTAATTTTATCGAATTGATTAAGCAATTAGAAGCGTTGAAAGCTCAGGATGCTGATGATCAACAGCCAAGAGGAGTGAGTCTCGCATTTGCTAAACACCTGCAACAAACCTTACTCAATGCTTTCAATCTCACTCCAGAAATAATCGATTTATCTGAGGAAGAAATAAAAGCACTAAAAAATTATTTCTACGCCAATCATCTCATCATCCAATGCAAACAAGCAGCAGTGCGTGTGTCGCCCCAAACCTGGGAAGCAATTGAGGCGCGGATGTTGTTGGTTCCAGACAGTTAAGCAACAATAAGAAAATAAAAAGATAGCCAGATAAACACTCCATGAGTTCATTACAACAGGCTAAAGATACAAAAACTCGAACCTTTACAGCAATTTTGCACTGGGAAGAGGATGTTTATGTAGCTGAATGTCCAGAAGTGGGAACCGCCAGCCAAGGAGAGACGATAGAAGAAGCGATCGAAACTATATTTAAAAGAGTTCTCACTTGCTGAAGTCGCTACGCTAAAAACTTTCATTAGCAGAATTTAAGTTGTTGTAACAAACGCTCAAGCTGTAGTTACTACAACTCCAGTTGTTATAAGTAAAATTGAAGCCGTTGTTAATACAACTTAAGCTGCTGTTATGAATGCTTAAACTGTAGTTATAAACGCTGAAGTTGTTGTAACAAACCCTCAAGCTGTAGTTATAAACGTTGAAGTTGTTGTAACAAACCCTCAAGCTGTAGTTATGACGCTAAGTTCTGTCCTTAAGAATGCACAAGTTGTTTTCTCTCTTCATCATATATGTCATGTTCTCTGTGAATGAACACTTCAGACAATGCCTGATAAGCTTCAGTCCAAGCCGCCATAACTTCTTCTGTAGCAGCTTCTCCCAAAACATCTTTCATCGCTTGTAGTAAACTTTCTCCGACAATAGGATATTGCTCTGGTGTAACATGAGTCTGCACATGACGATGGGCAATCTTCTCTACCATCGACTTTAAAGCAGGTAAATTATCAATTTGGTTAGCATAGCTATAAACTGCTGTAGCTAATCTCGCAGGCTGAGAACCATCTGCTTGAGCCGCCATACTAAATTGTTCTTTGATCTCTGGATGATTTTGAAACATAATTTCATACATCCGAGTTGTGATTTGCTGACCGTTCTTTTTCAAAACAGGTGCTGTAGATTTTACAATATCTATTGTTTTTTGGCTAACCATAGTTTTTTCAACCACTTAGAATCTTGATTGATTTGAATTTACTGTTTATTTCTAGCAGTTACTATGAGCTAGCTCATATATAGCAGGAGCCAAAATTCAGAAATCAAGAGTCAGCCAACAGGAAGATTTACAGCTTTAGCGTAAGGCATGAATATACAACTAATTCATGATGAAAATGTAGAATGTAGTTGTATAGATTGATTATTTATTAGATACTAATTTAATATGCATACTATTAGTCCAAATTCAACTAAAAAAGCGTGGGCAGGTGCGATACCTTCTCTACGAGAGGCTACGCAAACGGTGAGCTTTCCTGCGGAACGCTGCGCGAACGCTAACGTACAACCAGCTACAGAATTTCCTTCTACCCAATTGCCAATTATCTCTGGCAAAATCCCAGATGGCTTGCGTGGCATACTTTACCGCAATGGCCCCGCACGCCTAGAACGTGGTGGACTTCACATGGGACACTGGTTTGATGGAGATGGGGCAATTCTGGCTGTAAATTTTAACGATGCAGGTGCAACTGGGGTTTATCGCTACGTGCAAACCTCTGGCTATCAAGAAGAAGCCGCAGCAGGTAAACTACTCTACGGCAATTATGGCATGACTGCACCAGGGCCAATTTGGAATCAATGGCAAAAGCCCCTCAAAAATGCTGCCAACACTTCGGTGCTAGCACTTCCAGATAAACTTTTGGCACTGTGGGAAGGTGGTAAACCTCACGCCCTCGATTTACAAACTTTAGAAACTTGGGGCGAAGATGATTTAGGGGGATTAACTAAAGGATTAAACTATTCCGCACATTATAAGCGTGACGAGCAAACAGGGGAGATTTTTAACTTTGGCATCAGCCCTGGACAAAAAGCGACGCTTAATATTTACAAAAGCGATTCGACTGGACGGATTATCCAACAAGCCGCATACCAATTAGACGGTATACCATTGGTGCATGATTTTGTTTTAGCAGGACAGTATCTTGTATTTTTCATTCCGCCGGTGCGGTTGAGTATCTTAGCTCTGCTAATAGGGATAAACAACTATAGTGATTCGCTAGAGTGGCAACCGAGATTAGGAACTCAGATTTTAGTTTTTGACAGAGAAACCCTATCTGTTGTGAGTCGTGGAGAAACCGAACCTTGGTTCCAATGGCATTTTGCTAATGGTTATGTAGATGCTACTGGTTCAGTGATTGTAGATATTGCCCGTTATGAAGATTTTCAAACTAACCAATACCTCAAGGAAGTAGCTACAGGTGAGACTCACACCCTAGCTAAAAGTACACTAACGCGAGTTCATCTGCATCCTCAAACTGGCAAAGTTACGTCAATTCAGCAACTATTAAACAGACATTGTGAATTTCCGAGTGTACCACAGCAAAATGTAGGACAAGCTTCTCGATACACATATATGTCAACATTCCGTTTAGAAACAGATATTAGCCAAGAAGTACTAAATGCGATCGCTCGTTTTGATCACAAAACCGAAACCCTCACCGAAGCAGACTTTGGAGAAAACTGTTATCCCTCAGAACCCATCCACGCGCAAGACACCCAAAACCCTGAGCAAAGTTGGGTGCTAACCGTTGTCTACGATGGTAATTCTCATAGTAGCGAAGTTTGGATCTTTGATAGCGATCGCCTGAATGCCGAACCCGTTTGCAAACTAGGATTACCCAGCGTCATCCCCCACAGCTTCCACGGCACTTGGAACCCAGCCTAAGAACCCCTCCGCGTTACCTCTGCGTTTCCCTTAGCGTTCCTCTGCGTTAAAAAACATATCGCATCTGGTCACTGCCTTACGCGGGTTAGAATAAAAAAAACCTTACATACATTACGCTGATTAAGCAGAATTGCCCATGACCACTTCTAAACGCCACTACCACATCACTACCTTCGGCTGTCAGATGAATAAAGCTGACTCAGAGCGCATGGCTGGCGTTTTGGAAGACATGGGCTTTGAATGGTCAGAAGATCCCAATAATGCAGATGTAATTCTCTACAATACCTGCACAATTCGGGATAATGCCGAGCAAAAGGTATATTCTTACCTTGGCAGACAAGCGAAGCGCAAACATGAAAAACCTGATTTAACACTCATAGTTGCTGGTTGTGTTGCCCAACAAGAAGGTGAAGCGCTATTGCGGCGAGTTCCAGAATTAGACTTGGTAATGGGGCCACAACACGCCAACCGCCTTAAAGATTTGCTGGAGTCGGTGTTTGATGGCAACCAAGTTGTGGCAACCGAGTCCGTTCATATTATTGAAGATATCACCCAGCCGCGACGGGATAGTAAAGTCACAGCTTGGGTAAATGTAATTTACGGCTGTAACGAACGCTGCACCTATTGCGTAGTTCCCAATGTGCGTGGTATTGAACAATCTCGCACACCGTCAGCGATCCGGGCTGAAATGGAAGAATTAGGACGGCAAGGTTACAAGGAAATTACTTTACTTGGTCAAAATATTGACGCTTACGGTAGAGATTTACCAGGAGCGACAGTAGAAGGTCGGCATCTGCACAACTTCACAGATTTACTTTATTATGTCCATGATGTGCCAGGAATTGAAAGATTAAGATTTGCTACTAGCCATCCCCGTTATTTTACAGAGAGATTAATTAAAGCTTGCGCTGAGTTACCCAAAGTCTGCAAACACTTCCACATTCCCTTTCAATCTGGGGATAATGAACTTTTGAAGGCGATGGCGCGGGGTTATACCCATGAAAAATATCGTCGGATTATCGATACCATTCGGCGGTATATGCCAGATGCTTCCATTAGTGCCGATGCGATTGTTGGTTTTCCTGGGGAGACAGAAGCACAGTTTGAAAATACCTTGAAATTGGTAGAAGATATTGGCTTTGATATGTTGAACACAGCAGCATATTCACCGCGTCCAGGGACACCTGCTGCTTTGTGGGACAATCAACTAAGTGAAGAAGTTAAAAGCGATCGCCTCCAAAGGCTCAATCATCTAGGAAACTTGAAAGTAGCAGAGCGATCGCAACGTTACTTCGGACGTATCGAAGAAGTTTTAGTAGAAGACCAAAATCCTAAAGATCAAACCCAGGTAATGGGACGCACTGATGGTAATCGTCTGACATTCTTCAGTGGGGACATCAAAGAATTGAAAGGGCAGTTAGTGAAGGTAAAAATTACCGAAGTTCGACCTTTTAGCCTAACAGGTGAACCAGTTGAAGTGAGACAAGCCATACCAGTATAAAAAAGTGGAAAAAGGTTAAGGTGGAAAAGCAACCTCATATTTAACCTTTTTCTTTCTCAAAGCTATTTCACCTTAGCGCGGAAGCGGACAAAACCATAAAAATCTTTGACGAGATTGGGTAAATCTGGACTTCGCGTAATATTTACCACCACCGCTCCATTGATGTTAGTACCGCAGTATGATGGGACTGTCTCATTAGCAGCATAAAAGCGTCCGCGATCGCCATCCAGTGCATTGGTTAGATAAGCCTTAGGAGTGCTAGAACCAAGCGCAAGAGCAATACCTTGAGCTGCTCCTGATAAACCACCATCATTAGGAGTCAGACCATTAAAGGCAGTGGGAATAAAAGTAGTATTGACAGGAACTAAATCACAAATTTGGACACTAGTTGCATTACCTAGACCATTGGAAAGTAAGTAGATAGTGTACTCTAACTCATCTCCTGGTTTGACTATCCCAGCGTTAATCAATCCGCGTAAATAATTAGTAGGCCATGTATTACTGCTATCATCATCAGTGTCACGAGGAGATGCTACGTAGTTAGCAGCATTAGGAGAAACGTCGCTGCGACCATCTACAATGCTAGTTAAATTCTGGCTGTTAATCCGGGTGATGCGTTTCACTAAAATTAACTGAGGTTTGCTAGCTGATAACGCAGTTAATGGCATGGTTACCGTAGCAGGTGTGGGATCTTCCTTACCCGCTTTGTCTACTGCGGCTACTGTAAAAGTGATGGTTGTAGCACCATCTATATTCGGATCTACTGTTAGTTTCGTCGGATCATAATTAGTAATCACCTGATTCACTGTCACCGTTACACCGTTGTAGTACAGTGTCCCATTACTTGGCAAACTAACAATCTTGAAACTGTTGCCAGAACCAAGGTTCCCATCTTCCGGGTCGGTGCCAGATAGTGTTGGAACTTGTACAGTATTGGTTCCCCCTGGATTTGTTGTTGTAGATCCAGTGACATTATTAGTATTGGGCAACTGCTCAATTCCAAAGTCCTTACTAGAGATGTTTGTAGCAGTATTAAAAGTAGCTGTCGTGAGTGGGCTAGTATTGACCCAGTTAGGAGGGAGCGATGCTGTAGGGGCAGTATTACCTATAGTGCCAGCAGTTGTACTTAAAATAATTTTAACATTACTTTGATTCAAGGGAACATTGAGAAAAGTATAAGTACCATCTGCGGCGACAGGTGTTGTTTTTAAGACCTTATTGTTAGAATCAACGAGAATAGCATTTAATAACCCACCTGCATTGGTGCCAGTTTCCGAACCAGTATTGATATTAGTAAAAGTATTGTTAGCGCTATTATCGGCATCATCCCAAATCTTGCCGCTAAGGAAATCATCATCATAGATTGTGTAGCTGGAAGCGATCGTTGGGGAACCACCACAAGTCGTTGTTGAACTGGTGAAAAAACTAGGTGAAGTTTCTATCTTGAATTCGATTGTCCTTACACCTTGAGGAACGTTGTTATTAATGACAGTAAAAGGAATAGTAAAGACACTAGTCGCATCACTACCGTCGTAGTTACCCGCAGGGATAGTAATATTAAAGGTGGATGTGCCTGATGTTGTATTGTAGTCTGTACCCAAAGTGGCTGTACCAGAGACGGAAATCGGAACACTGATCCCCCCAGTTGGCACTAAACCAACAATCCTAAGTTTAGGTGGGTTAGTTGTAGGGGTAGTTTCCGATTCTGCTGCACCACCTGAACTTGCTGTAAACTCGACCACAGGTTTACCAGCAAATTGCACCTCATCAAGGAAGTTACCTACAGTATTGTTCCCGCCCGCCGTCGAAACAGCCGCAAATCCTACAGGTTGATTAGCAGAAGCAGCAGTGTAAGGAACGGTGCCAGAGTATCGTACCCAGCCGTTTCCTGCATTGTTGTTAGTTACAGTAGGAATAGTTGCACTATTCTGTGCTACTGGTTGTGCCGTAACTGTTCCATTGCTAGTTGTTGAGAACGTGCCAAAAACAGTATTTGCTCCAATTAGAAAATTCGCCACATCAGCAACAGTTGCACTTGAACGCCCACGATGTAGAAAAGAGAATGTAATCGTCTCATCTTTAAGAAGGCATAAATTCTGATACAACTCAGAAGCTTGCTCGGCATTTAACTCTGCAAATTGCTTCCCTGCACTAGTTGGTGTCGTTGCTGTGCTAACACCATTAAATCCTGAAGTCCAAATCTCAATCAGCGGTACTGACCCTGGAGATGTATAACCAGTACAGTTACCTGTTCCTGCTTTTACTGAACCATGAGTTGTACTCCAACCAGGGATAAGGCTTTCATTCACTTGAACGTAACATTGTTGATTTGTAGAACCAAAAGTAGGTGACTCAAAGCCGGGATTTAGGAACGATCGCTGGATATATTGAGCTTGCGCTACTGTAGGTTGAAGTACTAATGTCGCACCGAGAAGTCCCCAGCTAAAAATATTAAGATTTTGCCATAAATTCTTCATTAGCAAATCACCATAAAATAACCTTTAAAAAATGCTGATTACCTGAACCATAATCATTAATGAGGACTGATTCTCCTCAAACAAATCTTCAGTTTCTAGCTTTCCCGAAATCGTAGATAATCTACCATTTGTATTCAGATTGGTAGTGGCATTGTTTTTATTAAATAGTTGTTTTATATTTCACGCTTTTGTATCCCCTTGGTTGCAGCCTTGAGTTTACCCACCAAAGTATTCATTGCAGATTCCTGTGGCTGACGTGGCACTGGTTTTTGCTGTCCAAAGCCATCAAATAATTCATTGAGTTTGACGCTGACACCCAAATATGCGCCGCCTGCGGAACGTGTTCCTGAGAAATCCCGGTCATCAACCTTACCAAATACATATCCAGCAGAAACACGCAGGTTAGGCGTGAGATAATAGCCTGTTTCTACAACAAAGCCTGTTTCGCTGTAGCTAGACTGACTAATTACACGAGCCTCACCCACCAAATCCCAGCTATATCCCAAACGATAGGTAGCGCGTAATTGTCCCAGATTTACTGTATTTGTACCAGCTAAATCGTTGGCTAAATAAGAGGTGCTGTTACGCAAGGCATACTTACCATAGAATTCCCATTGCCAGTTAGGAGCATAAATAGCTTCTAAAGCAAAAGTATGGTCTTGAGAACCCGTACCACTACCTAAGAGGATGGTGTCAGGGATAGTTGATGGATTTTTGCGATATTCATAACGCAATAAGGCATTAAATTTATCGCTATTGGGGTCGCGATAAGCTAGTCCCAGCTTTAAGGTAGCTGTATCCCCCAATCCCGAAAGTTTTTGATTGGATGAACCAGCTTGTTGATAACGTACCAATGCTGTGAGAGCCGAAGAAATTTTACCCGCAGCACCTGCGGTAATTACTGTATTACTACCACCAGAAGAAGAACGATGTTCGTAACGCGCACTGGCTTGAAACTGCGGATTATCAGAGTATTCCAGTCCCACGCTGTAGCTATCGCCACCATCAAATCCGATCGCAGATGCTGATTGACCAAAAGCGAAGGGTTGGGCATATTGTTGACCTGCCGCAGTTCGCCCGAAGAAGTTACCAAATACGTGTTCGTAAGCGACATTCAGCCGTAATCCCGAAGCAATAGTCCAACGGTTATTTAGACCAATCGCCCCTTGGGTAGTCATTTCATTTGCACCACCCAAAATTGAGTAACGACCAGTCAAGGTAGTATCCGAACCGAGCTTGTGTTCACCGTTGACACTCAAGCTGGTGATGGAATTACCCGAATATTGGCCACTAGTGTAAAACTGTTGGGCCAGACTGATATTTACACCAGGAATTGCTGCCCAATTTAGCCCGAAGATAGTACGGTCTGGGTAAACACTATCTTTTTGGGAAGATAAACTGATTTCATTTTGGGCTTGGAAAGTCAGATTTTTAGCAATAGGAACTGTAAAACGCGATCGCAATTGATCGGAAGTACCACTGAGGGCGCTGTCGGGAATGCGGTCTTCCCGATGACGATGAATCCAATCCAAATCAATAATGGCACTACCCAGGCGTTGTTGAATCCCGGCGGAAATAGTCGTTAGAGAATTATCAACTTTACTACCAGGTATCGCCTCAGAACGGGGTGCAAACAGTTCTTCAAAGGTATCTAAGGGTTGGGGAGCAATACCAAAATTGTCTTCATGGTCGTACTGCGCCCTGACGTTTGTAGTTGAAGAGAGTTTAGCTGTAACCTGCGCTCCATAACGAGTTTGTCCTGGGACAAAGCTGATAGTGGCATTATTAGCAAAACCTGTATCGGCAAAGCGATAATAGGCACGACCTTGAATCCCGTTAGTAATTTGTCCCTCAGCTTCCAACCGATATGCTTCACCACTAACCTTTCCTACAACATCAGAATCATTAGTGGAATGGGCATATTCTGCAATTAATGTACCTTGATTACCCAAAGAAATCAGCGCATCTGCACCATATAGTTGAAAGTCGCGTACTCCCTGATTTTCTTGGACATAAGTTGCTCCTATCCAACTTTCCTGGTTAAGTTTGCGGGAAAGGTTATATTGCAAACGACCAGCATAGATATTGCTATCAGAATCTTCGCTGTCATATTGATAGCTAACGACAATCCGACGTACCAAGACTTGTCCGGTTTGATCGATATCGGTACGAAGGATAGGTTCGCGGAATAACAAGGTACCGCGATCGTAGTCGATTTCATAGTCTGGGCCACGGTTAAGCTGTTTCCGTTTTAGTACAGTCCCAGGACGATTGAGTTCTTCTAACTCAATAAAGACATTTTCACTACCTGGTTGTAGTATTCTGCGAGAGAGGAAGTAATAACCGCTAGTACCATCGGGAGCAATAGTATCTCGTTGGAAAGCTTCTAAGTGGTTGCCATACAAACCTGTAACTTGGAGATTCCCTAAGTTGTAGTTAGCTTTAAAACCGTGAAGTTGTCGGGTGATAGAAGTAAATTGCTGCGATCGCCGCGCAAATTCTTCTGTGTTGTAGTCACCCCACATAGCATAATCAGGATCGGCTCCGGGGACACCAGTTGTACGCTCTAAACGCACATATAGGCTGTCAATAGAAGGAGCAACGACATCAACTTTCGAGCTATCGCCGTAGACAGGATAATTTTGTTCGCTAGATTGGTAAGTTCTAAACAGGCGATTATCGCAGTTGCAATCTTCATTGAGGTTACGAGAACTGTTGTATGCGCCTGTAAACAACCATTCTCCGATCGCACCAGTGGCAAATATTGCTGAATGGAAATCTAATTGCGTTCTGTTATCTTTGTCAGGCGGGAGAAAATCACGGAAACTACCATAATAATCTGTACCTCTAGCGCCCAAACGTAGATCTATTACCCCTGTTACCAAACTCGGACGCAGTGATGTTTCAAATTGTAGTTGAGTAAAGGCTTCTAAATTATTAGCTATGGCGCGAATTGTGACAGTTTGGGCTTTGAGTTGCGATCGCAATTTAGCCGTAAATTGCCCCGCTTTCGCTTCTACTTGAAATCCGGGTTGATCGGGTTTGAAATCTTTTCCCACAAACTCCCCAGCAGTAGGTACTAAAGTGATAACAGCATCACGATTAGAGCGATTACCAGTTGCATCGATCAGTTGACCCCTGATTGTAGCTGTAGAACGTCCATCCGCCGGGATACGAGACTCAACAGTTTCTAAGGTTAGTTTCTGTGGCGCTCCCCGGACTACGACTTGCACTGTTACAGGAGGCTCTGTCCCTCCTACTAATTGTGCAGAGATGGTATTATTACCTTCTTTTAACGAGACACCATACCATGTCTGCGTTACTAAATTAGTATTGGCATCGCTTTCTGTTCGTCCAATTGAGGAAGGATCTACTAATACACCATTAGACCGTAATTCTACCGTGCTTCCAACAGGGAATTGCACAATTACTGTGGTAGCAGGAACATCCACAATGTTGTTAGCTGTTGGCATCAGGAATTTTATTCCTGTGGAGATGGGGGAAGCGGGGGGAATTTTCTGATTTTCTTCAGTTACTCCAGCTATTTTGCGTAAGCCTCTAGGTAATTGAACAGAAGTTGCTGGTTGAAATGCTTGTATTTCCGTTTCACTTGGCTGAATATCTGGAATTGAAGTATTAGTTGAAGGAAGTTCAAGAGGTAGAAGTTGCTTGTCAGAACTTCCCAAAGTATGGGGAGAACTCAAATCCATGCTTTTTTCAGCAGCTTTATTCCGATCCGCTTGATCCTCATCCTGGTTTTTCACATTATTTGGAAAAACCAAACCTCTAGCTCCCTTCTCTTGTAAAGACGGGGGAGAATTCAAAGCCTCTCCCGTCTTAAAAGAGAGGTTTTCTAGATCCCTTGAAAATTCAGGATCTTCGACACCCTTGTCTGCTTGTGAAGGCGAATCGGGGAAAAAAAGATTTTCATTTGTAGGTTCTGCCTTAACTATGGCAGGATACAAAATGAGGCTGAGAGCTACTGGCATCACCCCCATCATCTTCAGGTTGAAAATAGTTGTATGGTGCAGTCTGGGTTTCATTTTTTGACTGGCTCCTGGAAGGCGGGGGTGACAGCGAAATTCATACGTACCAAGCCACCAGGTTCTAAACGCACTAAGCGAGATTGGCTATTCCGTTCACGGAATTTTTGATTGGGAGCTAGGGTATAACCCGGTACACTGCTGAGGTCTAGTACGCCTGTATGACTTCCTGGTAAGGCATTAGCTAAGGAGAACAAACCATTCGGATCTGTAGTGATGCGATTTCCGTCCTCCAGAAAAATCACTGCATTGGGGACTCCAGGCTCACCAGGTTGTTGTTCACCGTCAAAGTTTTTATCAATAAACACGCGACCGATAATCGTGCCACAATCAGAAACGATTCCTGGACGAATTTTTAACTGGTGCGTTGCTGGGCCATCCTTGGTGCTAAAACGGTTATCGGCTCGTTGAGCATTCACGATCGCACTATTGCGACCATCACCACGCACAGCATCGGCTGTTAGTTGAGCCGCATAAGCAATATTCAGAGTTTTTCCCGTAGGAACTGTTACATCTGTGCGAAATGTCACCGTGTTTCCATTGCGTTCTGAGGTGATAGCAACTGATTTGCCATCTAACTCACCCCGCACAGATTTAGGTAAAAACTGGAATCCTAAAGGTAAGTTGTCGGTGACAAATATATTATTCAAACCAGCATCAGCAAGGTTTTTTACCGAGATCCGGTAAATTACCGTATCTCCAGGTTCAGCGGTAGCGCGATCGCCTGTTTTGATAATCTGCAACTGATTGGCTTGGCACAGATTTGTACTGAATTCAAAAGCTAATAAGTCCAGTCCTACTACTTCTGCATTCGGAACTAAGACAACTGTTTGCTCTATCCTAGTTTCACCTGTAAGGCTGATTGGTTGACCATCCAGGGAACTAGCGATATATCGCACAATATTATTACCTTGTGTGCCAGTGGTACCAACGATTTCAATCTTGATCCGCCGTTGCTTGTAGATAGAATTTGGCGGTGGATTAACTACAAAAATATAAGTTCTACCTGGATCAGTTTGACCCTTATTCGGATCGAGTAGGAAATTGTAAACACCCGCAGGGTTATTCGTAACGAAGTAGGGGTTACTATTCTCGGTATTTGGCGACTTACCGCCAGGAACTTTGTTATTAGGAATATCGGGTAACTCTGTCCGAGTCAAAGAAAGCAAGCCGCCTAATTCTGTCCCAGTTGGGTCGCTAGGGTTAGATTCGTATACGCCAACTGAAAAACCTGTATAGTCAGGCAAAATAGTACCAGCGCAACCTAATATCCGTCCTAATGGATCGACTAATGGGCTAGGACTAACATTAAGCTGACTAGAAGTTCCGTCATATTTTTGATTATTAGCAGAGTCTGTATAAGTATAAGTAGCTTGATTTATTAATGGCAAAGACGCACCCCGATTGTTAGTCTGTTGTGCGATCGCTGGTATAGATATAGTAGTTTGCAAAAAACTCCCCAGAAGAACAGTAGCTGTTAACCTTTGATACCAGCTACTCCTATAAGTAATTTGTTTTTTCTTTTGAGGACGGCTCACTGAACACATCTCCTCTGGAATGCCACTTTTTTTGTTAATAAAAGCACTTGTTTATCTATCGAAGATCCCTCCGATTCTCCTTATAAAGCACGTTGTTTTTCGCTCTTGACTCCCCAAAAAGTCGCTACAGGCGGGTGATATCAGGCATAACGAATCAGCGAACTTGGACTTGATAAATAGCTTTAACCGTTTTCTTGGCCGGAACTGATGGCACTTGCAAACGGATGTGAGTGTAAACATTCGCTGGTGCTGGTTTTGTTTCCACTTTCCCGCCAGGAAGAGTAACTTTAACAGTGGGATTTTCGACAAAGCTGCGTCCACCATCAATGCTGTAGGTTACTTTAGTCTCATTAGTGGCGATCGCAGATTTCAGTATGTATACCATTCCTTTAGGAATAGGTTGATTGAGAATCAAATTCTTTACGGGGCGATCGCTCTTATTTTCGCCACTTAATGTATATCGCAACACATCACCAGGTCGCACCACAGCTTGACCTTTTAAAGGTTGCCATGTTTTGCTTTGCTTACCCTGCTGATCCTGTGCTATCACTTGCTTCTCAGCTTCTAAGCGCAATTGTATTTGCCCTTGAGTTTTGACATTTTGGGCAACAGCACTGGTAGAATGCCGTAGAGAAGCGATTCCTGGCACTTGGCTGATAAATGGCACTGTAACAATAAGTGCGATCGCTCCTAAACTTGCAAAAGAAAAACGCTTCATATCAATAACCTCAAAAAACTTTCATAATGCCGATTGCTGATTTATCTTTCCCTGTTTTCGCTGGGGAACAATCATTTTGTAGTTGGCACTTTAGGATTAAAGCACCAGCTACAAATACAGATGTGCTATACACCCCTCTTTGCAAATAAAGAGGGGTGAAATCAAACTATCTAGTTAACCTTGCGTTGGAAGATAAATGTTCTTTGAACACCAGGTGCAATCTGTCCAGTAGCAGTATTTACATACTTTGTGACATCACTGTTTAGCGTGGTTCCGGTTTGGTCGATGCTAGAGTTATTAGCTGGATTACCATTGAAGAACTGGATAGTTGAAGCCCCAGAATCCTTTGCTGAACCAACAATGTTACTAGTATCAATTTGAGTGTTATTGTCGTTGTCTAGCGCCCAGTTGTTGCCCCCTGCTGTACCATCTTCAGTAATCACAACTTTGTCAGCATTCAAGATCACGTTACCAGTTCCAGATTGAACATCCGAAATATTTGTGTATTGAATTTGGTACTCAATAATGTTTCCTGGTGCAGGGTTCTTCGGAGTGATACTGAATGTGCCATCAGTCCCTTGCACTGCTGGGCCACTTCCTTGTAGAACTCGTGACATTTTCAACAGTTTTAAGAAGCCAGTGTAGACGCGATCGATGGAGATATTGTACGCTTCCCCATTAACCGCAGTATTAGGTACACCATTATTATCAGTGTCAATAAAAGCAGTGATCGGTACTGGGAAGCCCCTACCGATATCTGTCGATAGTTGCGTACCAGGTGGTAAGTCAACTTCTACACCATAATTAACAATGCCACCAGCAGGAACAGCAGAGATTTTAATTGGTGTATTATTGGCTGCTAGGTTGAAAGTGCCAACGTTATTGGTGATGCTGTAAGTATAGACAGCAGCTTGACTGTTATAGCTAACAGTCACCTTTGTACCATTGGTCAAATCTGTAGCTGTAGCTGGTGCGGTTGGAACTATTGTGATGTCGTTAGGGCTAGTACCGTTGTTCTTAATTGTATTAGTGAAGCCAACTGATTGTGGGTCAAGTGTACTAAGAGGTGCTGTGTTAGGAGGAACAAAGGAAGATTTGTTGGTGAAGTCATCGTTGGTTAAACCCGATGGGCCAGTGGCATCCGGTGCATTATTCGGCCCATTTAAAACTGAGTTTGCCTGGGCAACTGAAACAGTATAAACGTTGACATTTCCTGTAACAGAATTAGCACCTTGGTTGTTATTGCCTGTGTCAACATTGCCAGGAGTAGTGGGATAATAGCCAGAGTCTACTGTCGTAGGAAAGGCTCCAGTAGTGGGGTTGATGTTATCTGGGTTTTGATCGCCTGAATCGTCGAAGAGTAGGGGGCTATTTGGATCGCCAGCAGTTTTACCGAACACTTGAGCGATGTTGTTAACATTTGTCGGTGTTGTTACTGCGATTCCAGTGGTCTTTACTTGCACCGTAAAGCCTGTAACAGTTGTGCCAGTGGCAATTGTAGAGATAGAGCTAGGATTGTTAATAAAACCAACCCGTTTGACTATACCGCCTGTTACATTAGCACTGTTAGTTTTCCACAGAGCCTGATCGGCAGTTGTAGTGGCGGGATCTTCGCCAGCATAAACCACTATCCACCCTGAAGGAGCGGTTGGAGTCCCATTAAGAGTTGTGGATGCTGGAAGTGCATCAGAAACTAAGATGCGAGGAACAAGACTACCATCTACATTGATACTTGTACCAGCTAAAGCTGCGGGTGTTAGCCCCCGATTGGTTACGTCATTGCTCTCAACTCGCAAGCTTAAACCATAAGTCAGCAAATCATCATTGAGTACGGAGGCATCACCAGCGCTGTAAGCCGTCCGAGTCTTGAGTATTGTGGCTAGAGCAACGGTTTTAACAGTGTTACCCACTTGAATTTGCTGAGTAATACTAGATTCTCGTGTACCGTTAACTGGTGCGCCAGTAACTTCCCCACCACCTGCGTTATCAGCGTTATCTACAGTGTAAACGTCACCACCATCGGGATTACGCGGTTGGTTTTGGGCATCTCCAGGAGTATTACCAAGGGTAACTTTAATTACGTCACCGGATTGAGCGCCAGTTTGTACAGTCACTGGCACACGCACCAACACAGTACCGCTAACCGGAATTGAGGCTGTATCTACACCACCGGCTGTTACATTTGTCCAAGTTGCACCACCGTCAGTACTGTATTGCAGTGTGCCACTAGCTGGTATTGCCCCATTTTTATCAGTAGGAAGTACACCAGAAACTGTACCAGGCCCGGTTGTTGTTGCTTGGTTAGGAATATGGAATTTGGTGGGGTCGTTACCTACGTTCGTTAAGGTGTAGGTGTAGGTTAGTAAATCGCCAACCTGAACTGTTGTATTGGGAGGGGTAGAAGGGTTATCTGTAACACCAGAGGCAGTGACGGTGATCCCAGCAACTTCTGCCACAGTGACGGTTACAGTATTAGAAGTGGCATTTATAGTTGTCCCTGGCGCATTGGGATCTTCGTAGGTAGCAGTCGCTGTGTTACTGATAGATTGACCACCAGCTGTCCCGTCAGCTAGCACAGGTGCAATAAATTGGAAAAGGCTGCTAGTTAATAATGCTGTTGCTACTAGAGATTGATAGCATTGGCGCTGCTTGTTGACAGATTTTTTTCGGTTTACCATGTAAGTAGCTTATTTATTTGCTGAACTTGTATCTTGGGTTTTGAGACAGGATAAAGTTCGGCAATTCCTTAAAGAATTACCGAATAACTTGCCCAAAGCCTTAAGGTTTTGGGCGCTGCATATATGAAAAGTTAATTTATTGGTGACTCCTGAAAAACTACTAGATTTAGGCAATAGGCAGAAAAGTTATTGCCTGCTTGTTTTACGCTCACTGTTGATTATCAAGGTTAGCAATCGCAAATATAGGTAATTTGCTAGTGTGTTCTGCTGAATCTCCGATGTAAATAGAAATGTAGCTTTTATACAATAAAAAAACTTCCGTATAAACAAGTAACTTGTTTAGCGATGAGTGAACGCATAAAAACTGAAAAATTAACTTTATTTTGGCAACACAGATAGAAATTGTAGTGTTTGAGATAGAAGCAAAGCATCCTACAAGCTATATATCAAAGCTCTTTTGAATATTTGCTGCTATGCATACATGATACCGTGTGTAGTTATTGGTCTAATGAAATAAAAAATTAAGTCAGTGATCTCGATCACTAAGTAAAGCGATCTTAATTTAATAAAATGCAAATAGATCATGGATGTGATG
This sequence comes from Nostoc sp. UCD121, assembly GCF_014222285.1. Lineage (GTDB taxonomy): Bacteria > Cyanobacteriota > Cyanobacteriia > Cyanobacteriales > Nostocaceae > Nostoc. The sequence continues at coordinate 12,108 of NZ_JACKZS010000042.1, read as the reverse complement.
CAATTTAATCATATCCATGACCAGCGTTTACACTGAGTAGCGGAAACTATTATCTGATTTCAGACCAAGCAAGTCTAAATATAAATACTAAGTTTGACAATTACGTATATCAAAATTTTACAGTAATTATTTTTTTCAATACCAAGGATATCCGACTAAAAAGGTCGGGTATGTTTGACTGGTATTTTTACTCGTGTTACTATCAGGCGACAGTGACAGACAAACAGGGAAAGCTAGTTTATGACTCAGGCAATCAAAACCCAAACCCAAACCCAAACCAGCACTGCCTACTTTCAAGCTTTAAAGTGTAAAGAGTGTGGTGCCGAATATGAACTCAAAGCCAGTAATGTTTGTGAGTTATGTTTTGGGCCTTTAGAAGTCAAGTATGACTACAATGCTCTCCGTCTGACTGTCACTCGTGAAACAATTCAAGCCGGGCCCAATTCAATTTGGCGCTACCGTCCCTTTTTGCCTGTTGCAACTGAAAATGTTATAGATGTGGGAACGGGGATGACTCCCTTGGTTCGTTCTCACCGTCTTGCCCGTCGCCTGGGTCTAAATAAGCTTTATATAAAAAATGATGCGGTTAATATGCCCACCCTTAGCTTTAAGGATCGGGTAGTATCAGTTGCTCTATCAAGGGCCAGAGAGTTGGGTTTCACTACCGTTTCTTGCGCTAGTACAGGTAACTTGGCAAATTCTACAGCTGCGATCGCAGCTCATGCCGGTTTAGACTGCTGTGTCTTCATTCCCGCAGATTTAGAAGCCGGTAAAATTATCGGTAGTTTGATATATAGTCCAACGCTAATGGCCGTCAAGGGTAACTACGATCAAGTAAACCGCCTCTGTTCGGAAGTTGCCAATACACATGGCTGGGGTTTTGTCAATATCAATCTGCGCCCCTATTACTCTGAAGGTTCCAAGACGCTAGGTTTTGAAGTTGCTGAACAACTAGGCTGGGAGCTACCCGATCATGTTGTTGCTCCTTTGGCATCTGGTTCGCTATTTACAAAAATTTATAAGGGTTTCCAAGAATTTATAGAAGTTGGTTTAGTAGAAGATAAGAAAGTCCGTTTCAGTGGCGCTCAAGCAGAAGGTTGTTCACCCATTGCTCAAGCCTTTAAAGAAGGACGCGACTTTATTAAACCAGTTAAACCAAATACAATTGCGAAATCCCTAGCGATCGGCAATCCAGCAGACGGTATTTATGCTGTGGAGTTAGCTCAGAAAACTGGTGGTAACATTGAATCAGTCAATGATGCAGAAATTATTGATGGCATCAAGTTGCTGGCAGAAACCGAAGGCATCTTCACAGAAACGGCTGGTGGTACAACCGTGGCCGTGCTGAAAAAACTGGTAGAAGCTGGCAAAATTGATCCAGATGAAACTACCGTGATTTACATCACCGGCAATGGTCTAAAAACCCAAGAAGCAATCCAAGGCTATGTTGGTGAACCCTTGACTATTGATGCTAAACTGGATAGTTTTGAACGCGCCCTAGAGCGATCGCGTACTCTCGATCGCTTGGAATGGCAACAAGTTCTCGTTTAGTTAGCAGTTAGGAGTTATGAGTTTTTGATTCATGACTCCTAACTCTTAACTGTATTCCTAACTCTTCACTTTGTACTTTTATGGCTGTAACAGTTTTAGTTCCTACGACTCTTCAGAATTTGACTAATAATCAAGCTACCCTAGAATCCAACGGTAGTACCATTGCTGAATTGTTGGATTCTTTAGAACAAAGCTTTCCTGGGATTAAATCCCGGTTGTGCGATGACGAAGGCAAGCTACGTCGGTTTGTAAATTTTTACGTTGATAGTGAAGATATCCGCTATTTAGATGGTATTAACACAGCCCTAAAAGATGGCGATGAAGTAAGTATTGTCCCTGCTGTTGCTGGTGGTTAATACAGAGAACATCAAATAAAGTAAGAGACTTACCAAATAAACCTTTGATAAATTAACTGATTCCCGGTCTGAGACTGGGAAGCAGTTAAAAACTTAGCGATCGCCTGAGATAATTTGAGAGAGTACCAACGCTTAACTCTTACTTGATATCGTCGCAGAGATGGCGATCGCTCTTACTCACATTCGGATTATTCTTTAGATAGTCATACAGCCAATCACAACCACGCTCCAGTAAGCTATCTAGATTCTTGAGATGATTTAGCTCATTCAAATTCCAGAGAATTATAGCCCCATCAGCACTGCCCAAAGCCAGAATTTTACCATCGGCTGAGAAATTCGCGCTTAATAAATGATCGCTGTGCCCAGTCAGAGTTCTCATTAAATGACCGTCGCGTGTCCAAAGTTTTACAGTCTTATCGTCACTGGCTGTTGCAATCATCTTACCGTCAGGTGAAAAATTCACGCTATTAACCTGATCAGTGTGCCCCTGCAACTTTTTGTACCAGCGAAACTCGCCCTTGTCATCCTGCTTCCAAAGTATCACCGTCTTGTCATTACTACTAGTGGCAATCATATCGCCACTAGGTGAGAACTTAACGCTCAAAACCCAACTGTTATGCCCGTTTTTCCCTGCGAGAGTCTTGTAGATGTGAAACTCGCCTTTATCGTTTTGCTTCCAAAGTTTTACCGTGTTGTCATCACTAGCTGAGGCAAGCATCTGACCGTTTGGCGACCAAGCTACAGCCCTTACCCAGTCCTGATGCTTGTTGAGAATCTGAGGTTTGATGCCATCTAGCCGCGATATTATTACTTTGTTGTCCATACTACCCAAAGCGATGAACTGACCGTTGGGTGAGAAATTCAAGTCTAATATCTTATCGCTATTTGGAAAAAGGGTTCTCAGTAATTTACCGTCACGGTTCCAAAGTTCCACTGTGTTATCATCACTAGCGGTAGCAATTGTCTGACCATCAGGTGAGAAACTAACGTTATCGCTATGCCCCTCAAGAGTTTTGTCTAAAGTACCATCGCGCTTCCAAAGTTTCACTGTCTTGTCACGGCTGGCTGAGGCAATTATTTTGTCATCAGGTGAGAAATCTACCTGATTAACCCGATCGCTATGACCGTTGAGAATACTTACCACACCACTACCATACTGAATCTTCATTGTGCTGTCAGCGCTAGGAGAAGTAGGAATTTTGGCGTTGCGTAAGCAACTGGTATTACCAACTTGCCAAAGTTTCATCGTACCGTCAGCACTGGCAGAAACTAGGATTTTACAGTCAGGTGAAAACCTGACTGCATAAACTCCATTGCTATGTCCTGATAAAGTTGTGAGTAATGTACCGTCAGGCTTCCAAAGCTTTACAGTCTTGTCGTCACTAGCTGTAGCAATCATCTTACCGTCGGGTGAGAAAGCCACACTATTGATTCCATCTTTATGTGCTTTAAAATTTTTTAAAGGAGTGCCGTCTCGATTCCAGAGTTTTACTCTGTTGTCGTTACCAGCCGCAGCAGCACCACCAGCCGCCGCCACAACTGTCTGGCTATCGCTTGACCAAGCAACATCCCAAACAAAGTCGTCATAGCCTTCTGTAGTGTGCAAAAGCTTACCATTGGATGTCCAGAGTTTCACAGTTTTGTCCCGGCCACCAGTCGCAATCATAGTACCGTCGGGGGAGAAAGCCACACTATTGACTCCATCTTGATGCGCTTTAATCGTTTTTAATAAAGTGCCATCTGGCTTCCAGAGTTTTAGTGTACTGTCTCGACTTCCTGTAGCAATTGTCTTACCATCTGGCGAGAAATCGATACTATAAACTCCCTTATTTTCGCTACTATTTACTCTATCTTGAGATGCTGGTAGGGTTTTTAATAAAGTGCCGTCCCGCTTCCAAAATTTTATGATGCCCTGGAAATCGCCTGAGACAATTGTTTGGTCGTCAGGTGAGAAACTCAAACCTAAGACTTTATCTTTATGTCCTTCAAGCGTCTTGTACACGCTACCATCTAGATTCCAGAGTTTTATAGTATGGTCATAACTAGTTGAGGCAATCAATTTACCATTATGGGAGAAAGTTACACCCCAGATTAGAGCCTTGTGTCCTTCCAAGCGATCGCGCTCTACTATCCAGTAAACTGATTGTTGTAATGCCGCTATAACTTGGGTACGAATTTCAGAATCGGTTTTTCCCCAGTCTGTAGCTTGGAGTTTTTTACCTGCTTTAATGGCTTGTTTAAGTGCTTCAAACCTTTGATTTGAGGCAAAAAGGGCTTCCGAAGCTTTACTAATGGCAATTGTCTCAGCTTGTTCTGTCTTTTGCCTTTCAGATTCTGCCCGTACTCCCAATCCTACAGCTATAACTGCCAGAATGGACATTATAGTGACTCCTGCGATCGCAAAATTTCGTTGTTGTTTTGCATCATTGCGTTGTCGCTTAAGAACACGATTTAGTTCTGCTTCAGCGTGTTGCCGTTGTTCCTTTTCCTTTTTCTGTTCTTCTAATTTTCTTGCTTGTTGTGACTGCCGGATAAAAGATACTAGATAGTCATGAACCAATTGATATAGGTTAGCAGGGTCTTCAGGAATATTTAACACCAGCCCCGAACCAACTAAAATCTCTAAAACTAGATTTAGTTTTTCTTTTTCTGAGACAATATCTGCTGTTTTTAAATCTTCCGCTAAATTGTCAGAAGTTTTGAAGGGACGAGTACCTTTCTCGTCTGTTAGTAAATATAAAACTACTCTGGCACAGAGTTCGTTTTCAGAACCACAGTCTTTAATAACTTCTTCTAAAAATCGCTCGACTAGTTTTTCTTTTGTTCCTGACTGAAGATATTGTTCTAAAGTTGTAATTTTATCTGTTTGGAGTTGCGAACCGACGATTTGTAACTCAATCGGGCGTACCTCGCCAAGTTCGTCTGATAAATCTTCTACTAATTGATCAATTAACTCAGGTTCTAAGTAAAAGTGGGTTTGTTCAGTCAGACTTTGGACAACAGATTTGGCATCTTTTGAAGAAAAATTGCCTAAATAATAACGAATGTCTTTATCTAAAATATTGTTATTAATTGCTCTAAAATTTAACAGGCGATCGCATTCTAATAAATAATGCAAATAATCTTCTCTCAAACAGAGAATAACCTTAACAAAAGGAATATCCAGACAAAGCTGCAATAACTTATAAAATTGCTGTCTTTTACTTTGATCTGTGTAAACAAAGAAAAATTCTTCAAACTGGTCAAAAATTAAAACTGTTAACTTCCGCTCGGCATTTTTTCGCAAACTTTCACAGATAAATTCTATTGAATTACTAGATGTACCATTATCTGCTAAACATTTTGCTAATATCGCCATCCAATCTGTATAAACTCGCATGACAATAGGTAATACATCACGCGCATCTATTGATTGTAGTTGCAGTGTTGGTACTAGTCCCCCATTTAAGATTGAACTTTTACCTACTCCTGACTGACCATGAAATACAGTCAATTTATGGTCAGTCCGGCTCATTCGTTTCATCAACCGATTGACATCTTGTTGCCGACCAGAAACAGCAATTTCTTGAGCAACTTTTATGAGATTTTCTCCTTGCACTAGTGCCGGGTTAATTACCTCATGCCGAGGAATTAAATAAGCTGCCCCAATAAAAGCACGAAAACCATATTGATGTTCAATTTTAATTAGCTCTTGCTTAATCTGAAAAGCTGCAAGATATTGACATTGTTGATAATAAATACTTTGTAACCTCTCCAAAATCCGAATGTAAAGCTCTGGATCGTATTGAGGTTTAGTTTCTCTTTTTGCAGCTTCTAGGGTAGTTAAAGCATCTTCCACCTTATTAAGCTGCTGTAGCGCTCTGGCTAGTGCAAATAAATACCAACCTTGATGATAATATAGCACCAATTCTAAATTAGCTTTCGATTGGATGGATTGGTTACTAGCTACAATAGAAAGCGCTTTTTCGGCAGCTTGTTTAGCTTTATTCCAAGCAGATTGAGAAAGTGCTACTTCAGCGATAAATCCATAAGCTCTTGCTTTTCTAAACCAATCAGGATAAGTTTGATATAGAGTTAAAGCTTTTTGAGCAACTGCTTCTAATTCATCCCAATGCTGAAGCTTTTGTAGTACTTCTCCCAAAGCGTTAATAAATTTTGCTACCAAGTCAGAACGATTTGCCTGCTCAAATATTTCGAGACATTTGTAATAATAATTTTTAGCGTTCGAGCAAGCATTTTGTTGTTCTGTTAAATGCTGCACGGCGTAGGTACGCCACCATAACCCCAAATTGTACAGTACACAGCCTTGCTGTTCTAGTTTAGAACTTTGTTGCAAAAGTGCGAGACTGCGTTCATAATGCTGGCGTGACTGTTCCATCGAAACCGCATCTCGACCCAGAACGAATTCTAAACTGGCTTCTAGTTCTGCGTCTAACTTCACACCCCGCTTTTGCAGTTCAGCTTGTGCTAACTCAAGTTCTACGCGATGCGGCGAACCGATTGCCAAGTTGATTGCAGAATTATCGAGAAATTTTCCTGCGCCAGCATCTAAAACTTGAGCAAAAACTGATTCAGCAGTTTGTTTGATAAATTGAACTAAATCAGCAGTTGCGATCGCAAAATGAATTATTGTGGCCCAATTCTCAAAATCTGTCGCTAATCTGATCAGCTTTTGCAGAACTTGGTCATTAACCAGTAACATGACTGGGAACGGAAAGTTTTTTCTAAACTCCTCCCGTACTTGGTTCGCTGAAGTTAGAACTGTATCAATATCTTTAACCGATTCCAAACCAAAAACCATTAACGCTGATGGCTGTTCATCTCCCAATTTTTCACCTATAGACGTGTAAAGAGTTTTCACTGACACGGGTAAAGTGATTTCACGGATTTTAACAGGAGATAGTTGGTGTAGACGTTGTACTATATCTTGACGGAAAGCTGCATAGTTACAGCGCAGCAAAGTCAGTGAAAATTCTCCCTGAGAAAGGTTAATTGCTCGCACCAAAGTTTGCAATGAACGTTCATTGTCAAAGGGTAAATTTTCTGGCTCTTGCTGATTACTCATAACATAAATAATTTACCTTATAATAACTGTTTGTATAATTACATCATCTAAGTAGAGGGCAGTAGGCAAGAGAATAATTTCTGCTAATTTTAAAAGCTGTAGCTGCTTCCGTCACGACTGACATCGCTCCCGTCACGACTGACATCGCTCCCGTCATAACTGACATCGCTCCCGTCATAACTGATATCGCTCCCGTCACGACTAAGATGCTTAACGTTATACAATTTCACAAAATACCTGATAAGTGCATTAGCCGTAGGTTGGGTTGCGCTCCGCTTCACCCAACCTACAATTTTTTTGCAACATTTTAGCCTTGCCACGCCAGTAGGGTGTAGTGTCGGGTAGCGCTACGCACATTAATACCCCGATTCATAAACTAAATTCCTTGGCTTCAGCCAAAATCGGATTGACATCAAACCAAGAACCATCCTCATTCCGGTATTCAAATACAAACATACTGCGGAGCAAAAGTTCGTATCTTTCATGACCTCTCAAGCTTTTCTCTTGCGTCACCTCACGTAGTAATTCCCATTCATCGGGCGTAATTGCCAAAGTTAGCTCATTGCGGCGTTGTTTAATTACCCTATCCACACATTCCCGCGACAGAGGTGGGTCTTCTTGCTGAAGACAGCGAAATAATAACATCAGCAAATTACGCAAATGACCGCCGCTAACTCGGCAAAGTCGCTCTAAAGTATCAGGACTATCAAAAACCTCGGTAATTAAATTATGACTTTGTTCCCAACTAACGCCAGGAAAAGCCCTCGTCATAACCATCTGTTGCAGTAGCGTGATTCCTTGTGAAAATTGCGAACCATCTTGCAATTGCACAGGAACCATCGGCAAAACCTTGGGGTCTACCCCAAAGCGATTTGTTAACCTTCCTAAAGCGTTGGAAAAAATCAACACTAGGGGAATGGTATAAACAACATGACAATTTAGCTGGTTTAACTGTTCACCACGTTCTACAAAGAGATATTCTGGCTGGTAATAACCCGAAGGCTTCAAAGAGTTATCCACTCTGTCGAGATTATCTATAATTACCACCAGTCCTTGTTTACCTTGCTGCTTGAGTTTTTCTATAGCAGGCTTGAGCAATTCTTTGTTAATTGATTCTAAAATGCCATTGGTGCATGGTTCTAAATATTGCCGTAACTGGCCGCGGAGTTTGGGGCTATCTTTAGTTTTGGCTGTAATTTTGGCAATACCTACAGATAATTCAGCCTCCACCCCAATGTCTAGCGGCGTTTGCAAAAACTCAGAAATTTCGGTAAATAGATTTTTAAAGTATCCTGGTTTCAGGTTGATTTTTATTGCTTCTAAACTTTGACTCACCTCACGAGCTACTGCTAGTAAAATATCTGTAACATCAATATCAGCCATATCGAGGCTTTGGCTAGACTCGAAATAAACCACATGAAATCCCTGCTGCTCTAACTCTGCCTTTAGCCGCAGTAACTCAGTGGATTTGCCACAGCCAATATGTCCGGTAAATAATTGACAGGTAGGTTGTTCTGGTGCAAGGCGGGTGATAGTTCGCCCAAGTTCTTCAATAATCTTGGCACCACGAACTTTAGATAAATCAATATAATATTGTCTATCCTCCGGTTTGCTCACAACCAGAGTTTTACTGGGGTTGCAAGCTTGAAAAAACCTGACTAAATCTAGTTTCATCACAAATCACCCGAAATTAGCCTGATACTCTTGCCATTTCAGTGATTATACAGACGATAAAGCGGCTATTTCGGAAAAAACTTCTTCAAGGCGACTGATTAAGGACTTCCATAAAAAACGTGAGTTCGACAGACCTCTCCCTGCCTTGAACTTGCGTTCAAGTCTGTCCCTCTCCGACTCGGAGAGGGACAGGTTTTGCGTAGTAAAACTAGGGAGAGGTCTTTTGGGTGGACATGATATGACCCAATACGGTTCAGTTAAGGCTAAAACTCTTTGTCAAAGTCAATTTTTTTAACGTAGACGCTTCGGCTTGCCGCAGGCTACCGCAGAGGCGCAGAGGGCACTGAGAGAAGAAAGAAATGCTGTATTGTGATATTACCATTCGAACTCACGTTAAAAAAATATCCAAATAGTAGAGGCGCACAGTTGTTCGCCTCTACCTGTAATTTTCTGGCTTTACCAAAAGATGACAAAAGCAAATGTCTATAATTTCAACTTTTCACCTCGAATCGAATAATCTAACAACTCCATCGGGTGAATGACTGAAATATTCTTACCTTGTAACTGCAAATGCTTTGTAATTTGCAAAGTACACCCCGGATTAGCAGAAGCAATTAACTCAGCACCAGTATTCAACAAATTCTGTACTTTTTGCTGACCCAATTCTTCAGCAACTTCCGGTTGCAGCATATTATAAACCCCAGCACTGCCACAACATAAAGCCGCATCTACTGGTTCTCTCAACTTCACCCCTGGAATTTGTCGTAACACCTGACGCGGTTGCACGCTAATCTTTTGACCATGCAATAAATGACAGGCATCTTGATAAACTAAATTCAAGGGTTTATCAGTGAGTGGCGACAGTTTCGCTGTTATACCAACAGTTGCCAAAAACTCTTGAGCATCTTTAACTTTAGCTGCAAAATCCTTTGCCTTTTCCCGATATTCGAGGTCATCTTCTAAAATATGACCGTATTCTTTTAAAGTATGACCACAACCAGCAGCATTGATAATTACAAAATCGACATCAGTGTTAGCAAAACTATCAATCATCTGCCTTGCTAAAGCTTTTGCCTGTTCTGTTTGTCCTTGGTGTTCGGGAAGCGCTGCACAACAACCTTGAGATTTGGGAATCACAACTTCACAACCATTGGCTGTTAAAACCCTCACCGTTGCTTCATTCACGGGGGAGAAAAACAGCCGTTGCACACAACCCAAAATTACGCCAACTCGATAGCGCTTCTCCCCTTTAGCAGGAATCACACTAGGCAGATTATCTTGAAAAGATTTGAGGGTAATTTCTGGCAGAATTGATTCCATTGCTGCCAAACGGGGCGATATTTTATTGAGTAAACCTGTAGCGCGAAAGAATTTAGCAAACCCCAACTTTTGATAAACCAACAACGGAACTAATAAAATCCGTAAAAGATTGGGATAGGGAAACAGAGAAAATATCAGTTGACGAAAAAATTGATCTGGCAAACTGCGGGGATAATTTCGTTCAACTTGGTGGCGAGTTGCAGAAATCAATTTGTCATACTGTACACCAGAAGGACAAGTACTCACACAAGCAAGGCATCCCAAACACGAATCAAAATGTTCTACGGTTGCCGTATTGAGAGCAATTTCACCCTCATTAATTGCATCCATTAAATAGATACGTCCTCTAGGTGAATCCATCTCCTTACCCAGCACCCGATAACTGGGACAAGTAGAAAGACAAAACCCACAATGTACACAACTATCAATCAACTTTGGGTCAGGCGGATGACTCTCATCAAACCCCTTCAAATTCTTTAAACTAGCCGTATTATTAACAGCATTTTCTGAAACTTGCATAATTTTCTTTCCTCTCTCTATCTCAGCGCACTCAGCGTCTCTGCGGTTCGTTATTAAATCCCACCCACAAACCGACCAGGACTTAAAATATTCTTACTATCAAACTGTTCTTTAATACGGCGCATCAACGGCAAAGCATTCCCCATATAACCCCAAACATCTATTTGTTCTTTAACCGCCATTGGTGCTGACAAAATTGTTAAAAAACCACTATAAGCTTGAGTGCGATTGCTTCCAACAGAGTGTAGCTCATCGCGGATTTTCAAAACTTGATTTTTATCCTCTAATTGTAACAAACCTAAACCACTACTTATATGAATTAAACCCAACTCCACCTGAGTCAAAATCTCTACAGCAGCAGTAGGCAACACTCCTATTTTGCAGGTAATTACAGATTCTGTGGCAGAAAAATGTATTCGTTCTTGCAATCTCTGCCATAGACTAGCCTCATCAGCATCGGCAAAAATTGCCCCATTTAAACCTAACTTTTGACCTACTTCCAAAACTCGGTTTGACTGTTCTTTAACACTCTCACTAATACTCTGAAAGCGGGCAATTAATCCCAGCCCTTGACCCAAACCTAAGCTAGACACCAATTTAGTTGATAGCAAATCAGCTTGAACTGGTGTTAATGCCGAACCTCGAAGGATATTAGCCGCTTGGGATACAGCCTCGGCACTACCAGTTAGTACCACCGTCCCCGATGCCTCTGATAGCGGATACACACGGAAAGTCAATTGACTAATAAAGCCTAATGTGCCATAAGACCCAGTAAGCAACTTCATCAAGTCATATCCAGCAACATTTTTAACTACTCTTCCCCCAGCTTTGGCGATTTCTCCATCAGCACGGACAAAGGTAACACCTAGTAACTGGTCGCGCACACTACCATAACGTTGCCGCAGAGAACCTGTATCACCTGTGGCAACAATACCGCCAATAGTTGCAGATTCTGGTGCTGTGGGGTCAACGGCGAGAAATTGCCGTGATTTTGCCAAAAGTGCCTGGAGATCCGAGAACTTCATTCCAGCTTCTACTGTGACAGTCAAATCGCCAACAGCGTGTTCAATCAGTTGATTGATGCGTTCTGTACTAACTACGACATCAACGCCCTTAACTAAACCACCCCAGCTAAGTTTACTGCCACTACCACAGGGTAAGACGCGCCAGTTGTGACTGTGAGCTTTGGCGATGACTGCGGCTAGTTGTTGTTGGGTGCGAGGATAGACGATACAAGTGGGAGGTTTTCCAGAAGTTACAGCCTGTTGGATACGTTTTTGCTGGCCTATTTCGATATTTTCCCAAAGGCAAACAGCATTTTCTTCGCCGATAATAGATGCAAAATCAGTAGCGCACACGCCTTGCGGCTTGTCGTTAGATATCGCTTTCATTGAGTTTATTTTTTTACGCTCTACATCTAATTTACTGGCTAACCTGACCAAAAAAGCGTATTGCCATTAATATACGGTGGCTGTAGATGTCTAGGTTGGGCTGCGCCAACACGAACCACGCTACTCATTTGCGATAAACAACGCTTGTAACGAATGATTTACCGATATTACCAACCTAATAAAATATTAAAATTTTATTAAATATTTACTTAATTATCTAAACAGTCTTAAC
>NZ_JACKZS010000415.1 GCF_014222285.1 Nostoc sp. UCD121 | reverse complement strand
TGCGATCGCTCAAGTTTACGCCTTATCATGGCAACCAGAAGCAGTAGTAATAGGCACAACTCGTTGGGTAGCAGAAGATCCTACTGGGGCTACAGTTGACTTAGCCCTCAGCTTAGAAAAAGGCAACTTGACTCCGAGTGGAAGAACCCCTCCCCTATTAGCAACTGCTCTCAGCTTTGCTGATTCTCGTTATCCTCAACTGAGAGCCTATGAAGAGGGCTTTGTGAAAGAAGGTATGGGTGCTGGGGCAGCTTGCATAGCCGCCCATCTTAGCCAAAATTGGCAACAAGACCAGCTTTTAGCAGCTATTGAATCTCAGCTTGAACGGCTAAGTACAGCATTTCATTAATTCATAGGGGATGAAATTTGTCAGGACTTTACATCCCTCTGCGCTTTCTTAAAAACTTCCATTTGTTTCATAGTGAGGAATGCACTAAAAGCTTACGATCATACACATCACACTATTACATATATTTACGTAATAGTGTGTTTTGCTTTTCATCAATTTGATAGCTGGATTAGTTGCTTATACTTAAATATATGCCTACAAAACCATCACTTGATATTGAGCCTAAAGGCTTGTCTTACATAGCTCCAGGCATTTTTTAATTCGTTGAACTCAGGTTAAATTTAATGAATTCTTTCTCTAAGTAATTGTTCTTCCAAGGCAGCAATGCGATTGTATGCTGCTGTTAACTGCGCTGTTAGTCGTTGTATTTGAATTTCTGGTGTTATGTTATCTCCACTTTGACGATGCATATCTAGATAAATACCATCTGTTAATACATCCTTGTGTTCCATTTCTGGATTTAAACTGATACGTCTGAGCTGATAGCCTCCAGCCGCACCATTTTCCTGATAATTATCCTTGGCTTGTGTATTTGCTATAGAACACTCTGAGAAAGTTTGAGTGACTTTAGCATCAAGCTGCTCAATTACTTGACAGAGGGCATCCAGTTTTTCGCTTAAAGTCAGGATTTGTTGCTGTAATAGCTCCATTTAATACCTTTATCCGTACATTTTCTATATGTTATTCAATTTACTCCCAACCTTAACGATATTTATGGATTATTTAAGTATTGATAATTTTTGGTGCAAATGTGACATTTAAATCATTATTTCTAAATGTAGGTAAAGTTTGACTACAAGTAGCACTAATGAAATTTATGGAGATAAATTCACTTTTAGGTAGTAATTTGCTGATAAAGTTACTATTTTGAGTCAAATATCCCAAATTATCGATATTAACCACAGAAAACTCCAATAATTTTCCAACTCCGCTTTTTCACCTAGTCAGCCTCTGGTGAATCTCTGCTTAATATTTGGTATAATCGAAAATCTTAAATCCAAAATCAATGGATCGACGGTCTTTTTTGCTCGGTACAAGCACACTGGCACTTTCACAACTGCTTTTTGGCTGTGGTGGAAACAGGCAGACGCAACTAAAAGTACAGTTATTAAAAGGTTCTATACCTGGTCAGGTGGTGAATCAGTTCCACAAAGGTTTGCAGCAACAGGTGCAGTTAAAGTTTGCCCCAGTCGAGCAGATAGAGGATTTATTTCAGCAATTACAAAATTGGCAGAAAAAACCAAAAGCCACCGATGAGCAAGGATGGAGTCGCTTTATACCCTTTAGGCAAGGTCAAAAAACGGCTGATGCAGACCTCGTGACATTGGGAGATTACTGGCTAAAAGCAGCTATTGAGCAGAAACTGATTCAACCACTCCAAGAGTTACAGGGAAACGAATTAAAGCAATGGTCTGCTTTAGATGAAAAGTGGAAAAAATTAGTAACACGCGACGACCAAGGTAACTTGGATACTCAAGGGAAGGTGTGGGGTGCGCCTTATCGGTGGGGTAGCACGGTGATTGTTTATAACCGTGACAAGTTGCGAGAATTGGGTTGGACACCCAAAGATTGGAGTGATTTGTGGCGAGATGGAATGCAGCAACGCATTTCTCTACTTAATCAACCACGAGAAGTTATTGGTCTGGTCTTAAAGAAGCTAGGAAAATCTTACAATACAGAGAATCTTGACCAAGTACCAAACTTGGAAAAGGAATTACAGACATTAAACCAACAGGTGAAGTTCTACAGTTCCAATAACTACTTAGAACCTTTAATTATGGGAGACACTTGGCTAGCGGTTGGTTGGTCAAGCGATGTACTGCAAGTTCTGGGACGTTATCCGCAACTTGGCGCAGTTATACCCCAGTCAGGAACAGCAATGTGGGCGGACTTGTGGGTGCGTCCCGCAGGTATTGATAAGGGTACTTTATCAGATCAATGGATTGATTTTTGTTGGCAACCAAGTACAGCTAAACAAATTTCAGTGCTGACTAAAAGTAATTCGCCAATTTCTACAAATATTGCCGCTTCCGACATCCAAGAACCGTTACGGAGTTTGTTACAGAGTGATGGTGAAGTTTTGGATAAAAATGAATTTTTGCTTCCCTTACCGCCATCTGCAATAAAACAATACGAGTCTTTGTTCACCAAAATGAAGGTTTAATTGGGCATTGGGCATGGGGCATTGGTTATTAATTATCTCTGCTCCCCTGCCC
>NZ_JACKZS010000414.1 GCF_014222285.1 Nostoc sp. UCD121 | reverse complement strand
CTATAGACTTCAAGGCACTCAGGAAGATAGTTAGCATCAAAAGGCAAGTTATCCCAACTATCAGCAGTGTTTAAAATCTCGCTCGGATATTTATCTGCTAGGGCTGCTATATCAGGAGGAAGTTTAGCAATTTGTTTTCTATCATAATCAGAGAATGGGTAAAACTTACTTGGTGACATTAATTTTATCCTAACTATTTTTAACTTCAATTTTAGCCCAGAAAATATCACTTTAAATCAGGCTTGCATATTCTGATAACTGCTCTTGATTTTCTATCAAAGGTAACAATTTTATCGCGGAGGCTCGGCGAATTTTCATTTCTTCATCTGCTGGAGTTAAGAGAGTAGACTTTTTAGATAAGAACTTTTGAAACTTGTACCAAGCTTTCACACTGTCAGCTTCAGATTGGATTTCATGCTGAGGAATCTTAATTGATTGCAAGATTGGCAAACTTATTTGACCACGAGAACGAAAACCGGGACTAATAATTACTGCTTTTCCTTCTGGTAAGGTGTTAAATTGATTGATATCAAACAACTTACGAGTACTGTTTTGGTCAGAATTAGAAATACTTGCACCACCCTTTCCCCCTGATGAACGGGAACGCTGTTTATACTTAATCTCTTCATCACCTAAAAACTTACTAAAACGTTCCGCCGCTACATCATCTTGGGGATTAAAGAATGCTTTGGTAGCGCATCCCCCAAATATGGCATTCGTTGTATTTTCTCCATAAGCCTCAATCAGCATTGAGAGATTTTGTAAACCTAATATTGAAATTAGCCCATCTTCCCGATTTTGGTTTAACCAATCCACTAGGGCTGGTAAATATAATGTCGGTAATTCATCAATCCCAAGCACCAGAGGACAAGTGCGTTTATAGGCGACATTTCTGCTTATTATTAAATGCAGAATCGAAACAAGCAACGGTGCAATTACATCACGCTTTTCTTTGTTCATCCCAAATATCACCATCTGCCGTCCTTTCAAGTCCAGTGGAATATTGGTTTTTCCGCAAAAAGCCGCCAATGCTGCTGGAACCATGAATCGGCTGAACAATCCGCTTGCTGTTCCCACAATACTAGCTGCTGTCTCTGGGCTACCAGCTACAGATACAAACTGTGCGAAAGCTTCCCTAACCATGAAATTCAGGTTCTCTGCAATTTCCATACGCTTGACTAGCTTCGGTAATCCGAGAATTGCTTGGCACATCATGATATCTGGGTATTGTGTTCCTTTCGCCAGCATAAAAACAGCTTGTACTAGCTGATCTCCAGCATTCGTGAAGAAGCTGTTTCCTGAATCTTTTTCACCTAGTTGAAAGTTGCGGTTGAGAGTGATCGCAAGCTGCCGCGCCATTTCCGAGTCTTCATTATTGCGAAGAAAATCTATTGGATTGGCAACAGCAGATTCTGGAAATCCTGGGGCTAAGACGGTGACTTTGTAACCACGTTCGAGTGCATACCCCGCTAGTATTGGGGCTTGCCCTTTAGATGCGGCTGTGGCTGATTCCTGCTCTGCATACTTAAAATCATAAAGTGCTAAGGGGAATCCTTGATCTATTGCTGAACGGATCAACGGATTAATCATTGAAAATGATTTTCCACAACCTGGGCCACCACAAACAAAAATCCCCCGTTGTGCGTCTGGTAAGTAAAGGGTTACTGGATCTTCGGGAATGCACGTTTTCCTGATGCCATTGACAATTTCGCTTTTTATATTCTTGGGAGTGCCGACGTACAGAGACACACGATTATGTTTACGTTTATTTATTTGTTTGCACGCTAGTTTACGGGCTGCTGTCTTCTCTGCTGTTCCACCCCACCTTGCAGTTGCTAATTTAGCTTTACCCCTTTTGGCATCTATGTATTTGGCTACCACAATCACCGCACCACAGGCCACTAACCCCAGTCCTGCGGGTGAAATTAGTGCAGAAGAGAGTCCTGGTGGAATGAATTGGTTCGCATTGACTTGCGTGTTGGTCGTTGTCATTGTCCGCTCCCCACAATCACTAACCCATTCTCTTTAACTCCAAGCCAGGGCACTGGCCCAATAAAATAGGGCGTACAAGTTTTTTGCATAAAAGGAGGACGCACACAGATTCGCAAAAACAACCCAAAGTCTGCTGTACCAGATGATTCATTCACTCCGGTCAATGCAACCTTGAATCCACTACCATATACCAACCGTCCTGTTGGTTCCTTCCCGGAATTGACCGCAGCCAAGAAACCATAACCACCTTTTACTTGCTGTGATGACCCAGAAGCCCAGCGTTTTCCATATAATGCACCCTCTGAACCTGAAAAGTCGCCCATTTCTAGATATGAGCATTCTTTTCCAGCAGCACAAGCAGTAGGTACAGTTTTATCGCCCCTTACTACACTGCCAGAGATAAAATAATTATTTCCAACCCAAGCATCACCTCTTTCAGAAGTACCAAGAACTACAGAAGCAATTCCCACAACACCAACACCAGAATTAATTGGTTGGGGCATCTTATCGAAGGGTACTTGGTTTAATCCAGGGACTTGGTTAATATAACTTTGCTGCCAAGACTTGAATTTTCC
>NZ_JACKZS010000413.1 GCF_014222285.1 Nostoc sp. UCD121 | reverse complement strand
TTACTATATTTAAAACATAACTATACAAGAAAATAAGTATTTTTTTATATCTTTTGAAATCTTGATTCGGCAAACATAGTGTTAATACTTAGAAGTATTAAGATATTATTAATAAATAGTGAATTAAGCAAAACGCTTACCGCAATCCATCAACATATCTAACTTTAGACTGATGTAAAAATGGCTGATTAAGAATATTACTTAAGTATAGGAACTATTTAATACCAGCAAATTAAGGTTGTCGTACAAGTAAACACCACAATTACTTGTAAAGTATTGGGAATAATTTAATAAGTTCAAATATTATTTTTTCAAAAATATCAGTAAATATACGTTAGTTAATAAAAATACGTTTGAAATGAAAAAGTAGTAAATTTACTGGAACCAATGAAAACTAACTCCCGATTCACACAAATTATTATACTCTGTATAAGTGCTTACGTGCTAGTACCAAAAGTTGCCGCCTCCACGAGTCTATTCGGTGCTGCAAGTGCTAATACTGTTGTTAGTACTAGCAGCAATACTTTAATCGCCCGTAAAGTAAATTCTCCAAATCTAAAAGACACATATATACCACCAAATTATGGTGGCCCTGACAGTCAGCATGGTAGCGGCACTCGCTGATGGTCATTTTTGATTGTAGATTGTGGTAAAGCGGCTCATGTCTTAGACACCGCATCTGTTCCTTGGAAATATCCCAAAAAGAACGGCTGAAGTTTTCGCCGACCGGGTTAGTGAGTCTTATTACTTTGGGAGATAGCAAGGGTAGTTTATTAAAAAAATTACTAGAATCGAGCTGTCCCTAAGTCCGCCCATAAGTACATAGATGAGGAATGCGGGACAGAAGAATGTTCAAGATAATATTGGAGATTTCCACCAATGATTCCTTTGGACAAGTGTGTGAACTTGCCAATTGGGGTCTGGTTGAGGATAGTCTAAACGGTAGTGTCCACCTCGGCTCTCGGTTCTAAAAGCAGCACTTTTGAGAATTAAATCAGCCACATCTAATAAATTGCGGGTTTCTGCCCAAAGTCGCAATTGTCGTTCAACATCTGGGAACTCAAAACTAGCTGATTCTGTTGGTTGTAAAGCAAGCAAGAATTGACTTAAAGGCAAAGTAGCGAAATCTTGCTGCCAAGATTCAACAGTAGCGATCGCAGTTTCCAACTTTAATTGCTCCCGACAAATACCAGCACTTTCCCAAACTAGACGTGGTAACTTCTCTCTGAGCGCTTCTAGTTGTGCTTGCTGCCTGTGCCACTCACTAGCATCAACATTAAATTTCTGTGATGGCAACACTGGTGTTTGTGACGGCAACCCAATATTTTCCAGCTCTATTTGGCTCATCTGGGCCCCAAAGACAATACATTCCAGCAGGGAATTACTGGCAAGGCGATTTGCCCCATGCACCCCGGTACTAGCAGTTTCACCCACCGCGTACAAACTCTTAATATTCGTGCGATTCATCAGATCCGCGACAATCCCACCCATCCAATAATGGGCAGCAGGCGCTACAGGAATTGGTTCATGGAAAACATCAATTCCCCAATGCTGACAAACTTTGATGATGTTGGGAAAGCGGTGACGAATCTTGTCGGCAGGGATGGGGCGCATATCCAACCACACATGGACAGTGGCCAAATCAATGGCAGTACGTTGTAAATGGCTGAAAATTGCTCTGCTAACGACATCTCTCGGTGCGAGTTCACCCGCCGGGTGGTAGTCAAAGGCAAAACGCCGCCCTTCATTATCAACAAGGTGTGCCCCCTCGCCACGTACAGCTTCGCTAATCAGAAAGCGATCAGCACCAGGTTTAGTCAGGGCGGTCGGGTGAAATTGTACAAATTCCAAATCGCGGAGGATAGCCCCAGCCCGATATGCGATCGCTACCCCATCACCAGTACTCACAGCTGGGTTAGTGGTTTGGGCAAATACCTGACCGCCGCCACCAGTTGCCAAGATCACAGCACCAGCTTTAATCCATGTGATTTTGCCTTGATAAAACAGGCTTATTCCCTGACAGCGATTGCTTTCGGGTTCAATCCACAAACTCAAAGCTAAAGCTTGCTGAATGATTTGAATATTCGGGCGACGTAATACTTGGGCGGTGAGAGTGGTTGTAACTTCCCTGCCTGTAGTGTCCGCAGCGTGGAGAACACGGTTGCGAGAATGGGCAGCTTCTAAAGTTAAAGCCAAGGCTTGACCATGACGATCAAAAGCAACCCCCAAGTCAACTAGGGATTGAATACAGTTAGGGGCAAGTTGGGCGAGAAATTCTACAGCAGTGCGATCGCACAAACCTGCACCTGCCCGGATGGTATCTTCAATGTGTAACGTGGGAGAATCTTCCGGGGAAACGGCTGCGGCTATACCACCTTGTGCCCAATCACTAGCGGACAAAGCAACAGTTTCTTTGGTAATCAAGCCGACTCGCAAGGACTCTGGTAGACGCAGCGCTGTGTATAGTCCAGCAGCACCAGCGCCGACTACTAAGACATCAAATTGGCTAGGAATATCTATCTGAGGCAAGGTAATGGGGGAGGGGGAGCAGGGGGAGATGAGGGAGTAGGG
>NZ_JACKZS010000412.1 GCF_014222285.1 Nostoc sp. UCD121 | reverse complement strand
ACTCAAAGTTAAATCCCCTCTTCCTTGAAAACCCTAGGTTTGTAGATTGGGTGTAGCGATCGCGTAACCCAACATAAATAAGGTGGTAATGTTGGGTTGCGTTTCACTCCACCCAACCTACATAAATATATTTTTTAAAAAACTCTAGGGGCTTCCAAATAAAAAAATATTTCAAAACTAACACAAAAATCCTCTTAATCTCTCCTCTCTCTGTGTTCTCTGCGCGGCAGTCGCTCATGGGGGAAACCCCCATCGCGCAGCGTCTCGTAGAGAAGACCGCGCTGCCTTGTCTCTGTGGTAGCCTGCGGCAAGCCGAAGCGTCTACGTTTTTTGGGATAATTTATTCCTTGGAAATCCCTTATAAATGCACAAAGCCAGAAGTATTGGGTTCAGAACTACCAAACTTTTAAGTGCTAGGTGTGCTTAGTGCCTTTTGATTGGTTCCAAAGTAGAGGTCGCTTAATTCTTCCAAAGAAACATCAGTCTGCGATTCTGGATTACGAAAGTAGGGATGGATGGGCAGGATTTTATTGCGAGAGCGGGTTTCCGGTAAAGACAGAATCTGCTCAAGCAAAGTCAGGTAATTTTCAGCAGTAGATTCCCAACTGTACGTCTTCAGCACCCGTTGCTGACCAGCCTGGGCAAAATAGTCCCACTCCTGAGCATCACATAGCACCCGCTCCAAGCCTCGTGCAATATCAGCAGCATCTTCTGGATCTACGAGTATGCCATATTCCTTATTTCCCTGGCGCAAGCTTTCGCTAGGGCCACCATTCTTAGTTGCTACCACTGGTAAACCTGCAACTGCTGCTTCTAAAGGAGCAAGTCCAAAGGGTTCGTAAAGTGCTGTCAGCGCAAATACCGAGCGGCGTTTAACCATAAACCGATAGGCTGCTGCCAGTGACTCTTGAGACTGATCTGATAAGCCAAATGCACTAATTTTGCCCCACAAGTCGTTTTCCTTGATTACCTCTCGAATGGGGGCTAATACCTCTTCAGCTATGCTGTCACTAGCCTCTTCTCGTAAGGGATCGTCAAGTCCCCCTGTAAGTAACATCAAGTTAGCTCGTTCCTGAAGTGTTGGACTAATTGCGAAGGCTTGCACTAGCCCTAATATGTTTTTTTTAGGCTCTAATCGACTGGATGCGACGATAACGGGCAAATCTTGGCGGGCTTCTGCAATGTCCCGTGCCAATCGCTCCTGAATGAACTCTTTAGTCGCTTTCTCATTTTCGGAACGTGCCTTTGCACCGAAAATCGAGAAATCTGCTCCCGGTGGAATCACTGCAAAGCGGTTGTCGTTGTCTACATCCACTGCACTCTTATAGACTCGATGAGAATACTGTTGAAAGCGTTCTTGTCGTGTACTGGTGATATTAACGGCCGAGCGATTCATGCTCAAGCGTTCGGCTAGGATGCGATATTTAAAATGGAATTGCTCATCTATTTCTAACAAGTTCTCTGAAGTGATTTCCAGCTTGTCCATCTTTTGGGCACCGAGAGAATGAGCAGTAAAGGTAAAAGGTATGCCTGTATCCTCTTCAATTAGAACGCCACACAGTCCTCCATCGGCGTAGTGAGCAGTCATAGCATCGGGTAAGCCACCTTGCTGTTGATAAAATTTCAAGATATTGGGTACCCAATCACTAATCAGATGAGTCCATAACAACTCTTTGGGGAGAAATTCTTTTGGCCCAGCTGGTAAGCGGATAATGCGGACGTTATCGATTCCTGGATAAGTGTCAAACGTTTGGGCAAACTCTGGCCATTCCGGGTCAATAATTTGACGGGTGAGAATATCAACTTTGTGTCCCTTTTCGGCTATAGCTATAGCGACTTGCTTAACGTAGATCAGTTGACCCCCAAAATCTGGGTGTTTGGTTATGTGACTATTGTTTGAATCAAAATTGCCTTGAGGGTTGAGAAATCCAATGTGCATCGCCCATTTCCTAATACAGGTTGATTTCTACTAGAGATTTTGCCTGAACACGGCAGCATAACAGCTTAGTGAGCTTGTTAAAAACTCCCAAGGCTGAAAAACGCAGGCAGTGAGACTGTACGTCAATACCATCACTAAAAAAGTAAGCCAAAGGGCTTTTATTGATTCCCTTTAGCTTAAACCCAGCCAATTCGCGCATTTTCCTAATATTTAAGTTAATCGCTACTGCGGTTCGCGCACATATACCGGATGGCATAAATGGTAAGGTGATATTTCTCTTTAAAATTCAACGTATTCTCGCTCTTATGCCGTAGTTTCACTTTTATCTGCATCTTTTGTTGCCAAGAATACATCAATACACTTAGTAAATAGTAAATTTATTTCTTCCACAACAACGCATTGGCTAAAGGAAATCCATATTTATTGGGCAATTCTATCACTCAAGATGATGCTTGCTACCAGATACAAATATTACAACAATAAGTAAATACTAAAATCTATATAATAGTCTCATAAAAGATATTTTAAGTAATCTACACGCTGATATAAATCAATTTATTCATTTTGGTAGATGTCGGTATTTGCTATTTTTCGTAAATTTATGAAATTGAAAAGATGTGCAGAAAACCTTGTTAGCATATTTATGACTTTAAAGG
>NZ_JACKZS010000411.1 GCF_014222285.1 Nostoc sp. UCD121 | reverse complement strand
GCCCACACGGAAATTGAAGTTACCCAAATGGAGGCAACTGATGCCATTTTTGAGGCGCAAACGGCGGGGATGACCGAAGAACAGAAAGCAGAGTATATTAAGCAGTTGCGGGAGATGAAAACGCCCTATCTGCAAGGGAGTCAGACTTTACAAGGGACGATTGACCCCAACGACAAGGTTACTGGGGGAGAACAGCCGGCAATCGCTCCCACTGACAAATATCGCTGGATCAACAACACCATCGGCTACCCCACTTTAATCTTTGGTGGCATGGGTGCGGGGAAATCCTGGACTACTAGAGAAATTATTTGGAAGAAAGTACAAGCCGGATGGAACATCGTAGCGCTTGACCCGCACGGCACACAGGTCGAATGGCGAGGTGTGCGGCTGATTACCGGCTACAAAGAAATAGCCGAATTCATGCAATGGTACATGGATGAAATGCGCCAGCGCTATGAAGATTACCGCAAGAGCGGATTGACTGAAGAACAATGGACGGAGAACCTAAGAGCGTCGGGCAAGATGCTATCAGTTATCTGTGAAGAATTTACGACCTGGACGGATAACATTGTTGAGCCAATGCCAGACGATTGTGAGGATGAAAAATGGAAGCCCGACCCTGATTTTATTGGTAAATGGTTTCGCTGTGCCATGACCGAATCTCGCAAACAATTAATGATTCCTTTGTTCGTAGCTCACGACCGCACAATGGAGATTTTAGCCAAAGCCAAAGGACTATCAAAACTTCGGGATGCGGCACTGTTAGAAGTAGAACTAATCGCAACTATTGACCCAATCACCACAGAAGCTAAAGCTAGCGGTAAAGGAGCAATTAAATTACCTGGGCATGGGCAATGGATTGATATTGAACTGCCTAAACTTGACCACAAACGAATTGATTTTAGGCTTGATAAACCTTTGACCAGTGATGAATCGGCAACCATCGATAAAGCTACTTTAGAGCGCATTTATGAACTGGAATTCAATCTTGGTAACAAAGTAGGTGATACCCAACATGAACCTAAGAAACTATCACCAATGGCGCAAAAGCTGTATGAATATCTCACCAGAACTGAACGAATTGAAGCTGATGTAAGAGAGTTCAAGGGCAACTTTAAAGTGGCTGGTGAGAGATTTACTGTGGAGCAAATCAAGGGCTGGATGTATGAAATTGTTGGGGCAGGTATGGCTGACTGGATAGGTGAGGGTGTTATCAGACTCAATCAAATTTAGTCCCCTTTAGTGGCTGGTGTCTGCTCCCAAAAACCCCCTTTTTTTGCGGACATCGGACACTAGACACCACAGACACTAAAGCTTGAAAGCCTTATACAGCTTAGACACCAGAAGACACTACACTAGACACCACCCAGACACCAAGTGTCTTAAGCGTGTCCGCTAGACACCAATAACAAATAACCTCATAAACAGCCATTTATTATTAGAGGATTAATCAAATCATGCTGAAAATAGTAATTGTTGAACCAGAAACATTCACTCTCTTAGGCATCAAAGGTGCTATTGAACAATCTCCTGATATAGAAGTTACAGCATCAGCCACTTCTGGAAAGATAGGTTTTCAGTTAATTGAACAGACCAACCCTGATGTTGCGTTAGTTGATTTACTCTTACCCGATATGAGTGGTTTAGAACTGACTCGTTCAATTAAAAGGAATACTAATAGTAAAGTAGTGATATTTACTAATCAGACTCATTCCGACTTTATTAACTCAGCTTTCCGTCATGGGGCTGATTCTTATATGCTCAAGAGTGCTGATATAGAATTGATTGAACTAGCCATCAAAAGAGCTTACTCTGATGAATGTCTACTCGACCCCAAGCTGGCTAAAAAACTGTTAGAAAGCCTTTATCACAACAGATATATCGACCCTAGTTTTGCTGACAAAAACTTGTTTGAACCTCCCACCGAGCGACAAATACAAGTGCTGCGTTTACTGGCTCAGGGTTTGATTTTTGAACAGATTGCCAAAGAAATGTTTCTCTCTGTTAGTACAGTCAAAAATTATGCCAGTGATTTGTACAGTAAATGGCACGTCAAGAACCGTTATGAGGCTATCAAAAGAGGGGCGATGCTTGGTTATATTGACTATAACTTGATTGTGAATGAATGATTTATCGGTGAGGAGAGCGAAAGGATTAAGTTGGATATTGGTGGGGTTTATTTTTGTACAAAATCTCTATATCCCTAACTAGCCCAATCGTTGTTGCAATTCCTCCAACGCACAGGGAGAACATCGGCAGTCATTATTGAGATACAGCCCAACTTTAAAGTCAAGGGTCAACGGTTCAGTTCGGAGGAGTTGAAGCGACTGTTTACAATCATTTCAACGGTCAGCCGATTTCTTTTGATACTTAGCCCTTCACTGTTAATTAATTTATTGAAAGTGTGAGCCGATTCAATTATAAATGATTACATTATTTAGGTATAACAAAAGGGCCATCATAAAATAAGTTGTAAGCCCTTCCAAAGCTATATCCAAACGTTTTATTGCCATTTTCATCTGTATGTTCTCCGATACCTACTACAATGCTCTCTTCATCCCAGCTTTTCCCGTCTCCTGTCACTGCTTTACAAGGG